>JBGGOQ010000010.1 GCA_041320695.1 Caldicellulosiruptoraceae bacterium PP1
CTAAGTATTTTACAGATATTACCTATAGTAAAATATGCAGATCCATTTAAGCTATTAGCAAATGAGATATCTCGAGTGTCTAAGATATCATTTGTAACTCCACAATTTAGCTTGTTTGTCTTATTACTATATTTAATTGTTCCACTTATTCTTTCGTTGAAGATTTTCGAAAAGAAAGATATTACAGTTTAATTGTTACATTGCCTTGGCAGCTACAACAACTAAATATGCACAAAATAGTTGCCAATATTATTCATGGTGTGGAGTACCTATTTTTAACATTGGTGTAAAAGGGATATACAATTCAGATGGCAATAAAAAGTTACTCAAACACATATTGCCTAACTTCCACGTTTATGTGGACTGCAAGTAATGAAACTTCATGTTGGACATATAAAGGAACATATAGTGGTAATTGTTATGCTCAAGCTAAATTTACTTTAGGCATAGTTAGCAGTGTGGTTACAATTGGACTTCAATCTACAACTGTTGGTATTTCTGCTACAGCAACACCATAGTTTGTTTTAGGAACTGCGATGAGCAGTTCCTAAAAAATTTTAAAATGTTAAGGATGGAGAGATAAACTTGGGAATTGTAATATCAGAAAATCTTACAAAAAAATTTAAAGATAAATTTGCAGTTAATAACCTAAGTTTTATTTTAGAAGAAGGCAAAATATATGGTATATTAGGGAAAAATGGAGCAGGTAAATCAACTTTATTAAAGTTATTGGTAGGTTTATATTTCCCTAACAGTGGTTCAATTAAAGTTTTTGGAAAACAGCCAGAAGCAGGTGATAAAAGAATAGGGTATCTGTCTGAAAATCTTGCAGCATATTTTAATTTGAGTGCTTATGATAATGTTGGTATTGTTTCTAAAATGTCAGGTATTAAAATGAACAAAAACCAGATATATAATATATTAGAAGAAGTTAACTTAGAAAATTTTGCTCATAAAAAAGTAAGTGATTTTTCATTAGGTATGAAAAGCGTTTACAATTAGCTCTTACAATTTTTATTGGACAGCATGAATTATTAATTTTAGATGAACCAACAAATGGTCTTGATATTAGTGGTATGTCTTGGTTTAAAGAAAAGGTTTCTGCTCTTAACAAAAAAGGAATAACAATTATTTTATCAAGTCATTCAGTGTCTTATTATTTTCATATTAAGATGCTTTATTTTCCTATTCAGTAGTAACATTGGTTAGAAAAACGAATATTGGTGTTATTATAGGAATTTTATTTCCAACATTATTAAATTATTTTTCAGCTTATATTACTATAATGAAAAAATATAGTATAAATAATTTCAAAATAGCCTTAATAAGATATGCATTTCTTAACATAGAAAAAGATAATCAGATTCAAATAGCATCTTTGGGGAACAATTTAGATGTAAATTTATGTATATTATCTATAATATTTTTAATAATAATACTCATTTTTTTTAATTTTATTATTAATAAATGTAGAAATATCAATTATTAGTTTTTGAGAATAGAATATATATATTTGAGGATGTGAGTAAATATGATAAAGAAAAATAAAATAATTTTATTATTAATTGTTATATTCTTTATAACATTAGTGATTATAGCACTTATTAATATATTACCATTTAACAATAATTTTAATAAAAATCAAATTGCCTTAAATGTAAGTTATAAAGATAAAAATCAAAGGTATATTAAAGATGTTTTTTTTGATTATAATGTATATAAAAGAGATGAAAGTAACTTTGATATTAACGTTACAAAAAATAAGCAGAGAATTACTTTCAAATGTGAAATTGATAGTAACAGTAAAATAATTATCTTTCTATTAAATACAAATAATAATATATTATATACTTGGAGATTTCAAAACATATTAGATACATACAAAGATTTAAATATAACACCAGGGATATATAAGCTTAGGATAGTATATTATCCTGGCCATGGTAAAGGTAAAATTGCTATTTTGGAGGAGTAGAATGTACAATTCAGTTAATGCAGAAATTAAAAAAATTGTTTCAAATAAAACAATAGTTTTAATATATTTAATATATTTATTTGTATTAAGTTATCTATATAGAGAGTCACTTAACCCAATTTTTAAGCATAATTTTCCAGGTTATTTTCCATCACTTTTTCTTTATAGTTTAACATTGTTTGGAATTATTATATTTATTATTATAGGGACATTTACAATATCTATAGATTATAATTCAAACATGATTGGAACATGCTTTTTTTGTTATAAAAAAAATCAATTGCTTATAGCTAAATTAGTTGCAATATTAATTATAAACACATTAATTGTAATAATAACTTATTTATTTGGAATTTTTCTTTCATTGTTATCAAAAGATAATTTTATTTTTTTACCACTTAGTAAACAGATATTGCAAATAATTACTATTATTGTTATTTGTACTTTTTGGAGTTTTACTGCTTTATTACTTACAATAATTACAAAGAATACAGCATTATCTATAGTATTTTTATTTTTATTAAGTTTTTTTGAGCCAGTACTGTATAATAAAATTGAAGTAATTATGATAAAAAAGTACTTTCTTGTATTTAATCAAATGGGGATATTAAAACATTTCTTTAGTAATTTAGGTTATGGTGGAATTATAATAATACCAGATTATAATTACAATTCATTATTATTTTCATTGTTTATGTTTTTTCTTTATTTTGCAATAGAAATAGTTATAATGCTTCTTTATATAAAGCAAAATGAAAGATTATATATATTAGGGCATAATTATAATTAAACCACAAAACATTCAAACAGAATTTTTATTTCATATTTCAAATGACAAATAATTGGTTTCATTAAAAACTACTCGGTGTTACTTGATATGAAGATTTTGCTATTAACATTAAAAACAATATTTACAAAAGAAGCATCAGAAGGAGTCAAAAAAGCAGGGTAAAAAGCCCTGCTTTTTATTTTGATTTTAACAATATGCTTTATCAAATTGAGGCTTGAAATATATATTTACTTTTTCCTAATACTTCAGCACTACATTGTTCATAAATAATGATAAGAGATAATATTAAAAATAGGGATATAAATCTAAATTTAATTTTTTGATTCATCATTATACCCTCCTGACATGAACTATATTAAATATTAATATGATAATATAAAATTTAATCATTAAATAAATTATAAGAAATATTACCAAATAAATCAAGTTACAAATAATTATAACTCTGTATAACTTTACAAAAATAGAAAAATATGTAATTAAATATATATTATTAATCGATGTAATAACCAATATTTCTTCAAATAATTATAAAAATACTATTAAAAAGGCTAATATTATAAAAATAGATAGTATTAAAATAATTATGCATTATTACAGATACTATGCAGATGCAATTTAAATCAGAACAATGACAAAGATAGCCTTAAATATGATGTTATTTTATTGGATAAACATGATAATATTATAAAATAAATTAATAGACATATACTTTAACATAAATAAAAAAACAATATACTATGGCCTTTTTAAGGGGCTGATTCCTAAGGATAAATAATGGGAAACATTCTCTTTAACTTAATTTGCGACAGAAGTCGCCCACTTCTATAAGTGGGTGATGAATGTCGCTCTATTTGATATAATAAAATCATATGAGAAAGGAGGTGTAGCCTTATGTTAAAAGCCTATAAATATAGAATATATCCCACAAAAGAACAAGAAGAATATTTATCTAAAGTATTTGGATGTGTAAGGTTTATATATAATACAATGCTTTATGATAAGATAGAGCATTATAAACAAACAGAAGAAATGCTAAATAATACACCTGCACAATACAAAAAGGAATATCCATTTCTAAAGGAAGTAGATAGTCTTGCACTTTCTAATGCACAACTTAATTTAGAAAAAGCATATAAAAATTTCTTTAGAGATAAAAAAGTAGGTTTCCCAAAATTCAAGAAAAAGAGAGGTTATCAATCCTATACAACAAACAACCAAAATGGAACAGTAGCACTTAAAGATGGGTATCTTAAAATACCAAAATTAAAAACAACAATAAAGGTAAAACAACATAGAACATTTGAAGGAAAAATAAAATCAGTAACAATATCGAAAACACCTACAGGTAAATACTATGCATCAATACTTGTAGAAACAGAGGTTGAAAAATTGCCTTATACAACAAAAAAAGTAGGGATAGACTTAGGGTTAAAGGACTTTTTAGTGTTGTCAGATGGAACAAAGATAAAAAATCCAAAATGGCTTAGGAAAACTGAAAAAAGAATAAAAAAGGTACAAAAAGCTTTGTCAAGGAAACAAAAACATAGCAAGAACTATGAAAAAGCAAGGCTTTACCTTGCAAAACTGCATGAAAGAATAGCAAATCAAAGGAAAGACTTTCTTCATAAATTATCCTCTAAAATTATAAACGAAAACCAAGTTATAGTTTTAGAGGACTTAAAGGTAAAGAATATGCAACAAAATCATAGATTAGCAAAGGCAATAAGTGAAGTATCATGGGCAGAGCTTAGAAGAATGTTGGAATATAAGGCTAACTGGTATGGCAGAGAAATAATAATAGCACCACAAAACTATGCATCAAGTCAAATATGTAATGAATGTGGATATAAGAATGTAGATGTAAAGAACTTAGCACTTAGGGAATGGAAGTGTCCAAACTGTGGTGCTGAACATGACAGAGATATAAATGCGTCAAAGAACTTACTAAAATTAGCCATGTAGATGGTATTTTTGGGGACGGAACAGCCCTTTGAGCGTGGGTAAACTTACTCCGATGGGAGTATTGACCACGAAGCCCCCACCTCTACAGGTGGGGGTAGTTCACTCAGATTGATAAAGATACTACTTTTGATGCTAATTTTAAGATTTTAGTAGATGAGGGCATAAGAAGGGTATTTTCAGCACATAAAAAAGATATCGAGTCAGGAGCTGCACTTAGGTACTTTATTGATAATTTTGATGTTAAAAATATTAATATAAGTGAAGCGGACATTGAGGATGTTGTAAGAAATGCTTATGAAAAGAATACTGTAGGAGTAGTATAAAATTGCTACTGTTAAATTAAAATTGATAATTATAAAATCTTTTTTTATAATATTTTATATGTAAATAATTTAGGAGGAATGAAATGGATAATCAAGTTATATCCCTTCTGAATCAAGTGATAGGCGAAATAAAAGACATAAAGAATGAGATGCAAGTAATGAAAAATGATATGCAAACAATGAAAAATGATATTCAGGATTTAAGAAAAGAAGTACAGACCATGAAAAATGAGATGCATGTAATGAAGAACGAAATGCAAGAAATGAAGAACGAAATGCAAACAATGAAAAATGACATACAAAGAAATTACATACTTCTTGAAGATACAAAAGTTAAATTGCAAATACTAGCAGAGGTTCAACAAGCACATAAAGAACAAAATGAAAGACAACATTTAGAATTAAAGAAAGAATTAAATGATAGAATGACCATTATTGAAACATCAATAAAGACTCTTTCTAATGATGTCAATGAAATTAAAGAAAGATTTTCAGCAGTTTCTGAAGTACTAGGAAGACATGAAGTAGATATTATGGTTTTACGTAAAAGGGTTGTATAATATAAATGAAAGCATAAATTTAAAATAGGGTGCCTTTAAAAAAAAGCACCCTATTTTTTAATCCATTTGTTCTTTTAGTATTTCAACTGGCTCAATCTTATTTATCTTAAGTCTTCCTAAATATCGTGAAAGTATATATACTGCTAATAAAGCAATAAATCCTATTAGAACGCTTGAGAGCTTTAAGCTTAAGTCAATTGAAAAATCGGAATCCTTTGTGGCATATGCAATTAATGCATCAGAAAGAATCCTGAAAAATGGCAGTCCCAAAATAAAACCAATGACAAATGAAATATTATTAAGCCCTAAGGTCATATAATCAACCTCATTGTTATAAAAACCAAGTAGCTTAAATAAACTAATATTTTTTCGACTTTCATTAATTGTCAACGAAGACAAAACATAAATAATAATAAGAGAAAGCAAGCTTGCCATAAGAGACATAACACCTATTACAGCTTGCATTGGCTTTGATAAATCTTTAAATGAGTTTATTAAATACTGTTTATCAAAAGACATAAAAAGCTTATCTGAAGGTATGTTAAGACTATCAAAACTAAATATTCCGTTATAGTATCCTTGCTTTAACCCGAATTTCTCAATTAATTGATTGATATCCATAAAGCCTTGTGAACCAATATAAATTGGAGCAATATCAGATATTTTTATTTTATAGTCCTTATCCCTGAATTTATCGTGTAATGTTATAATATCTCCTTTATTTAGATTAAACTTAATTGCTAATGATTTTGCTATGACAAGTCCTGAAAAATCTATATCTTGATTAGGGAATTTAATAAACTCAGTTTTCTTATTTATACCATAAAGTTGTACATTTGTTTTTGTATTATTAATTTCAAATGATACAACAACAAATGGTTCATAGTTTTGGTTATTAATATTAAGATCGGACTTTGTATAATATCCATTTAAGATATATTGATAGTTATATTTTAAGACCTCTTTATATGTGAAATTTGTTATGTTTTCAATTGATGATTGAGCTATAAGTCCATATAGCATTAAAACAGTGGAAGATGCTATTCCAATAATTAATATCAATTCTCTTGATATATGAATAAGGCCATGCTTAAACATAATTCGTGATTTAAAAGAAAATTTATCAAAGAATTTTAATTTTATCTTCTTAAAACTAAATTTTGATGTTCCCCTAATTATCTCTATAATACTTTTCGAAAGCATCTTGTTTAATGCTAAAAATCCAGATGGTATTATAAAGATAAATGGAAGAAGTATTGAAACAATTATTTCCTTTACTGGGTAAGACAATTCAACAACAGGTATAGAAAAATATGATCTATACATATTTGTCATTGGTATTGCTTCTACATATCCTAATATTGTTCCGAATATACTTCCAAATAACCAAATATAAATGGGAATCCTCATATAAACGCTTAACAATTCCTTTTTTGTATAGCCTAAAGAGTATAAAGCTCCAATCTCACTGTGAAGGATATTAATCTGTCTTCTTAATACAATGAACAATAAAAATGATGAAAGTAGTATTATAAAAACAGCAATTGGTAATGTTGCTTTTTCACCGCTTTTTATTTTCATTTCGCTATATAGTATTCTTGCATTTTCATTTTTATATTTAAAATCAAGAAGAGTGGTATTTTCCGCAATATAGTTTTTTAATTTGTCTATGTTTTTTTCATTTCCAACAGCCATATAATAGCTATAAACAGGTACTTTGAAATTTGATTTAAGTTCACTTTCATACATCATAGCAATTCCAAAATGGACAGGGTCGTTTAATATATCCTGCTCATTTTTAATTACATAAGTATAATCTGGCATAACAAAAAAGCCAACAATTTTATAACTCTTATTATTTAATTTAATACTTTCTCCAATTCTATACCCATTTTTATTAGCAAAATTTGGGTCTATTAATATTTCGTTATTATTTTTTATGGTTCTACCTTCTTGAACAAATGGTTTGTTTATTTCATTAGGCAAGCTAAATAATCTTAGGGTTTTACCAGAGAAATCATAATCTGATTGAAGCCTTTTTTCAATATTAACATTAAAATTTTTTTTAATAAAAGCTTTATCTAAGTCTCCCATTATAATAAAGTGTGCCTTCTCTTGATTTGTTTTTTCTTTAAATATCTCGTAATTATTAGATATATTTCCCATTGTTACTGCAAACATTGTATAGCACATACAACCAATAAGTATAAGTAAACTTATTCCTAAGTACTGAGATTTATTTTTCAAAATAAGCCTTTTAGGTATTTTATTTAGCATTACCATACAACCTCCTGTGCGGAGATTCTTTCTTTATTTTCCCTAAACTCAACTATTTTACCACTTCTTAATCTCATAATAGAGCTTGCCATACCACCTATTGCACTATTATGTGTAATTAAGATAATTGTTGTTCCATACTTTTTATTTACCTCCTCAAGTAAGTGTAAAACCCTTTTAGCATTTTCAAAATCCAATGCACCAGTAGGTTCGTCACACAAAATCATCTTTGGATTTTTTGCAATAGCTCTTGCAATTGCAACCCTTTGTTGTTGTCCGCCTGATAGTTCATAAGGATATTTATCTTTGCAATCATACATATCAACATTTTTTAATATTTCATCAACAGAAAATGAATTTTTTGAAAGAACAGCACAAGATAAAACATTTTCATAAACAGTGAGGCTCTGAACAAGATTATAAAACTGAAAAACAAAACCTATCTTTTCTCTACGGTAAAGTGTTAATTTGTTTTGGTCTAATTTAGTTATATTTTGACCATCAACTATAACATCTCCTGAAGTTACTCTATCAATTCCTCCTAAGATGTTTAGTAAAGTAGTTTTTCCCGAACCTGAAGGCCCAAATACTACATAAAAGCCCCCTTCATCTAAAGAAAAGGAAATATTATCTAATGCCTTAACCTCGAAATCACCAGTTTTATAAATCTTTGAAAGAGATGAAGCCTCAATAAACATGAATAAACCTCCAAAATTTACTTTTATATATTATGACTCTTTAGTCATATATATGTCAAGGTGTTTTATTTTATTCTCATTAAAAACTTTTTTTAGTTAAATATTATTTTGTTTAATTGAATATTAAAAAGAAAATTATATATGATAATATAGTATAAAATTTATTGTTATTTTTTATTGTAAATGATCCAATAATATGGAATGTTATTATACGTTTATTATTGAGGTGATATAAATGAATAAAAAATTAAAAAATGTTACATTCACTCTTCCTATTGAAACAATTAACAAGCTCAAACTATTAGTAAAAGAAAATTATATTAATTCTTTAAATTCAGGTGTTAAAGAGGCAGTAGAAAAGTATATAGCTAAAAAAGAAAAAGAAAAATTCAAAAAGGAAATGGAAGCAGCTGCAAAGGACAATATGTTTTTAAATGACTTATTTGAAACCATGACTGCCTTTGAAAAAGTTGACATAAAAACAGGAGCGTAATAGTCTACCTTGCACCAACCATGATAACTTATTACCCAGCTGCAATCTTCCGACTGCAACCAAGCAGGTCATCACCATGACTGATGGGTTGTTCGACTATATAGGATATCTGGCATAGCCATACACAACCCCAAATAGGCTGTATATGACCACAACCCATATACTTTCCTTAGCTTATTTAAGTAGAGGTTTATATCCTCTAAAAACTAAAGAAAATGAGTTCTTCGACACCCCATATAGTCTTAGCTCGACCCTGTATGATAGGTTGGAACCCTACTGCAATCAAATAAAGGTATTCGACTGCAATAAAGCTTTTCCCAACCATACAGAATCTTCCCTCCGGCTGTATATGGAGGGATTTAAGCCACCATATACAACCTTTGGCCGACCCATACACCACCCTTTCGGATAGTATATAAATCTGGGCTCAACCATTACGCTCCCTTCACTATTTATAATGTCCAACATCGAATCATTTATACATAAAAAAATTAAATATTTATTTTAAAAAATTTGTAAAAATTTTTTAATCTTATATTATAGAAGGTTGCAATAAAAAAGGGTAAAATATAAATGAAGTATTATTAAGCAAAGGTGAATAGAATTGGTTGGCTATTTTTTACCACACCCCCCCATATTAATTGATAAAATTGGTAAGGGAAGAGAAAAAGAATGCCAAAAAACTTTAGATTCATTTTATAAAGTTGCACATGAGATAAAAGAAATAAAACCTGATACAATTATTATTATTTCACCTCATGCACCAGTTTTTTCTGATTCATTTTTTGTAAATAACAGCAAAGTTATCAGTGGAAATTTAAGTAGATTAGGTTATAAAGATATAAAGATGACTTTTTATAATAATAATGAATTTGTTAATAAATTAACGATTATTGCCCATGAACAAAATATCCCATTAGCATTTATTGATGATAGTTTGAGGCATAAATATGGGATTGATAATAATTTAGATCATGGTGCAATAGTTCCATTATATTTTTTAACACAACAATATAGTAACTTTTCTTTAGTTCATTTATCATATTCCTTATTAGATGACTTAATGCTTTATAGATTTGGCATGTTATTAAGAAGTATATCAGAGACATTATCTCAAAATATTCTAATAATAGCTTCAGGCGATTTATCTCATAAACTAACACTTGACGGACCATACGGATATGTTGAGGAAGGGCCATTGTTTGATAGAACCTTTGTTGAACTGATAAAAGAGAGAAAGTTCAAAGAAGCCTTTCAAATTGATAAAGTTCTTGCTGAAAAAGCAGGAGAATGTGGTTTTAGGTCATATAAGGTTTTATTAGGATTTTTCGAAGGCTATAAAGTATACTCAGAAGTATATTCGTATGAAGGGCCTTTTGGTGTAGGCTATATGGTAGCACGTTTTGAAGATAAAAAAGAAAAGGACATTTCTTTATTTAAAGAAATTAAATATATAAAAAATAGCTATATGGATAATATCAGGAAGAATGAAGATGCATATACAAAACTTGCAAGAGAGAGCTTAGAATATTATATAAAACATAGAAGATTCCTCGATACATTTCCTGACTATGTAACAGACGAGATGCTTAATAAGAAAGCAGGTGTATTTGTATCGATTAAGAAAGATGGGACATTAAGAGGTTGCATAGGAACAATAGAACCTTTTTATGAAAACATTGCAAAAGAAATTATCAAAAATGCAGTTGCTGCAGGTACACGTGATCCAAGATTTTATCCCGTTGAAGAAGATGAACTTCATAACCTTGAATATCACGTTGATGTTTTAAATAAGCCCGAAAAAGTTTTGTCTAAAGATGAACTTGATCCTAAGATCTATGGCGTTATTGTTAAGAGTGGATATAAAAAGGGATTATTACTACCTGACTTAGAAGGTATAGATACAGTAGAGGAACAGCTTAGGATTGCATGTCAAAAAGCTAACATAGAATATGGAAGTGAAGATTTTGAAATTGAAAGATTTACAGTAGAAAGGCACCACTAAGGGAGGCAGAATTGATGAAAGAAGCAAAATACTATGATGTAGATAATGAAAAAGTTAAATGTAAACTATGTCCTCATATGTGCCTTTTGCCAGAAGGTAAATTTGGTATTTGCAGAACTAGACAAAACATAAATGGCAAGCTGTATTCATTAAATTATGGTTATATATCTTCAATAGCATTTGATCCAATAGAAAAGAAGCCTTTATATAATTTTTATCCAGGGAGTTCCATATTATCAATAGGAACTTATGGCTGTTCATTCAGATGTTTGCACTGCCAAAACTATGAGATATCACAAGAAAAACCAAATTTATTTGAAGTTGAGACAAACAAACTAATTGAATTTGCTAAAAATGACCCTAAATGTATCGGTATTGCATTTACTTATAACGAGCCTACAAACTGGTTTGAGTATGTTATTGATGTTTCAAAACAATTTAAGGAAAATGGTCTTAAAACAGTATTAGTTACAAATGGGTATTTGAATAAAGAACCTCTTTATGAACTTCTTAATTACATTGACGCAATGAATATTGATTTAAAGGCATTTTCAAATGATTTTTATAGAAAAATTTGTGGTGGAGAAATTGAGCCAGTAAAGCAGTTTATAGAAATCTCAGCACAAAAGATACATATAGAAATAACAACATTGATAATCCCTACACTAAATGATTCAATTGAGGAGATTGAAAAATTAAGTTCATGGCTTGCTTCAATAGATGATAGAATTCCACTACACCTAACAAGATATTTTCCTCGTTACAAAATGGATTTACCACCGACACCTAAAGAAAAACTATTAGAACTTCAAAAAATAGCAAAAAAATATTTAACTTATGTTTATATAGGTAATATATGAAGCTTAGGGGGATATACATTGCTTACAAATATTTACTATGATTTTGTGGATTTACTAAGAAACTTATCGCTTATTAGAATAACTATATTTGATATAGTTGATATAGCAATTGTATCTTTTGTTGTATATAAGCTTATTATGCTTATTAGAGACACAAGAGCATATCAGCTTGTAAAAGGTATTGTCATTTTACTTTTGATAACTCAAATTAGCAAATGGCTTAAACTAAACATAATAAATTGGTTACTTACAAACACATTATCCTATGGTGTTCTTGCACTTTTAATTGTTTTCCAGCCTGAGCTAAGAAGAGCATTAGAACAAATTGGCAGAAGTAAAATATGGGGTAAATTATTCTCGTTAGAAGGTGAAGAAAATAAAATTAAATGGCAAAACAGTATAGAAGAGATAATAAAGGCACTATTATATTTATCCAAAAATAAGATTGGTGCTCTGATTGTTGTTGAAGGTGACACAAAGATTGGTGAAATTATTAATACAGGTATAATTATTGATTCAGAGATATCATCGCAGCTTCTTATTAATATATTTATTCCTAATACTCCTCTTCATGATGGAGCTGTTGTAATCAGAGATGGCAAAATTAAAGCTGCTGCATGTTTTCTACCACTGAGCGAAAACAGGTACATAAGCAAGGAACTTGGAACAAGGCATAGAGCTGCACTTGGAATAACTGAAAACTCGGACGCTACAGCTATTGTAGTTTCTGAAGAAACAGGAATTATATCAGTTGCATATAATGGAGGACTTACACGAAACTTAAATACAGAAAGCCTTCGAAAGATTTTATCAAGACCACTTAAAAATGAAAAAAATAAAAACAGCTTTTTTAAATGGAGGCGTTAAATTTGAAGTTACTTAATATAAAGAAGGTTAATGATGATACATTTTATATAAAAGTTATTTCCATTGTAATTGCAATTATTTTATGGTTTTATGTAAATAGCATAATAAATCCAATTAAAAAGAAAGAGATAATTGTCCCAATAAAATATAATACAACAACACTATCAAAAGGACTTATTATGACCGAAACTAGCTCAAAAGAAACAAGGCTTGTTATTAGTGGGACCCAAGATGAACTAAACAAGATAGATGAGAGTGCAATACAGGCAGTTGTGGATTTTTCCAATGTTCATACAATAGGAGAGGTAAAGCTTGGCGTTACCATTCATAATCTACCAAATAGAGTTAATTTGGAAAATCAATATCCAAAAGCTGTAAATGTTAGTATAGATAACATTATATCAATTCAAAGAAGCGTTGATACAGAGTTAAAAGGTAAAGCAAAAGAAGGATATATTGTATACAATGTTCAGGAAGAGCCTAATGTCATTACAATTAAAGGTGCAGAATCAGATGTTAGGCAAATTAGCAAATGCCTTGCTTCATTAGATTTGAGTTTTAATGATAGATCCTTCAAAGCATCTATACCTATAAAAATAATTGATAACAAGGGCAAAGATATTACTAATTTATTTGAATTATCACAAAAGAGCATAGATATATATGTTGATATCTTAAAGACAAAGCAAGTTCCATTAACCATAAAATTCAAAGGACAACTTCCAAGTGATAGGATTATTTCAAAGGTTGTTATGAAGCCATCTGTAATTAATATTGCAGGGAAACCAGAAGATGTTGATAATTTAACTGAAATAGTTGTTGGAACAATAGATGTAAAAAACTTAAGTTCATATTCTACTTATCAGTTCAATTTCAGTATGCCTAAAGATGTCAAGAATCTTGATAAAGTGAAGCAGGTTGAGATAAATATATGGACAGATAAGGTATATGAAAAAACACTTAGTATTCCTATTGATGTTAAAACTGCTGATAATTCATTTGAATATGTGATTTTACAAAATAGCATAAAAATAGTTATAAAGGGACCACAATCCACAATTGATAAAATTACTGCAGATAACTTTAAAGCCACAATAAATGTTGATAATCCTCAGGAGGGGAAGATAAAAGTCCCATTAAATTTTGAAAAACCACAAAATGTAGAAATTTCCAACAATATTCCTGAGTACATAGAGGTTGAAATAAAAAAGAAAGAATAGATTAAAAATTCGGAGGAGACTTCTGTGGTAAATGCTTTAATAGAAGAAAAATTAAAACTTTTGCCGGGCAACCCCGGCGTTTATCTTATGAAAGATGAAAACAATCAAATTATATATGTTGGGAAAGCTAAAAATCTAAAAAATAGAGTTCGCCAATATTTTCAAAATATTTCTAATAAGGACTCAAAGACAGTTGCACTTGTTAAAAAGATAAGGGATTTTGATTTTATTGTAACAGATACAGAGATAGAGGCACTTGTCTTAGAATGTAACTTAATAAAAGAATATAGACCAAAGTTCAATATTCTTCTTAGGGATGATAAATACTATCTTTATTTTAAAATAACTAATGAAGAATATCCAAGATTGATACTTGCAAGACGTATTGAAAAAGACAAAGCAACATATTTTGGACCTTTTGTGAAAGGTGTAAGTGTTAGATACATTGCTGAATTTTTAAGATCACTATTTCAGGTAAGAACATGTAACCTAAATCTACCAAGTGATAAGAATAAGAAAAAACCATGTTTAAACTATCATATAAAAAAATGCAGTGCTCCATGTAACAATTTAATATCTCAAGAGGAGTATAATAAAAATATTGAAGAACTCAAAAAAGTCCTAAATGGGAAAGGTGATGAAGTAATAAAAAGACTTCAAAATGAGATGAATGAACTTGCAGAAGCACTAGAGTTTGAGAAAGCTGCAATACTTAGAGATAATATTAGGCAACTTAAAAATATTGTGGAAAAACAAAAGGTTATATATTATGATGATAGAAATGAAGATATAATAAATTATGCAAAAAATGATAAAGCTATTTGTTATGTAGTGTTAGTGATTAGAAATGGGAAACTAATAAATAAAGAAGAATTTTTTATAGACACACCAGACTATAACTTGCAGAGTTTTCTTGAAATGTATTATTCACAAGTTATATCTCTGCCTAAAGAGATAATAATTCCAGAAGAAATAGAAAATAAAGAAAATATTGAAGGTTTGATAGAAAAACTCTATTATTTTAAATCTAAGATTAGAGTTCCTAAGATAGGTGAGAAAAAAGAACTAATTGAAATGAGCAAGAAAAATGCAGAGATAGATCTTTTAAATAAACAGAAGCTTGATATATTTTATAAAGATATTCTTTCTAAACTTTCCGAAATATCTGGCTTGGATACAGACATTAATAAAATTGAAAGTTATGACATTTCAAATATAAGTGGGAACGATAATGTTGCATCTATGGTAGTATTTGAGAATGGCCGTTTTATTAAAGACTACTATAGGAAATTTAGGATAAAAACAGTTGAAGGACAAGATGATTACGGCAGTATAAGAGAAGTAATTCAAAGAAGGTTTACAGATATTGAGAAACACGGTAAATTCCCAGATGCAATATTTATTGATGGTGGTATTGGACAAGTAAATACTACAAAAGAGGTTTTAAAACAGCTAAATATAAATATTCCTGTTTTCGGAATGGTTAAAGACGATAGACACAAGACAAAAGACCTATTATATGAAGGAAAAGAATTAAACATACAAGAATATCCGGAATTATATAAACTAGTGTATCAAATACAAGAAGAAACACACAGATTTGCGATAAAATATCATAAACAATTGAGAAGCAAACATTTATATGAGTCAATATTAGATGAGATTGATGGAATTGGTGAAAAAAGAAAGATAAAGTTATTTAGAACTTTCGGATCAATTGATAACCTGAGGCAAGCAACAGTTGAAGAAATATCAAAACAGAGTGGTATTCCGATTGAGATAGCTGAAAGAATTAAAAGAAAGTTAACAAAATATTAAGTATTTATAGAAAGGATGAAAGAATTGTTTTACACCACAGTTGCAAAACTTGTGAAAGAATTAAGCCTTGAAAATTTATCAGGCCTTGATAATTTAGAACAAAGAAAAATTAAAGATATGAATCTTAACAGACCAGCATTACAACTTATGGGTTTTTTTGAACATTTTGACATTGAAAGAGTTCAGATTATTGGTATGTCCGAAACAGCATATTTAAAAACAATGTCAGAAGAACAAAGAAAAAATGCTGTCGAAAAGTTATTTACTTATAACATACCATGTGTAATTATTACAACAAACCTTGAACCATATCCTGAGTTTATTGAGTTTTCGAAGAAATATAATGTCCCTTTATTGAGGACAAAAGAGGTAACAACAAGATTTATGACTAATTTATCTACATTTTTATCTCATGAATTAGCTCCAAGAATAACAAGACATGGGACATTAGTAAATGTTTATGGTGAAGGTGTATTGATGCTTGGTGAAAGTGGAGTAGGAAAAAGTGAAACAGCACTTGAACTTGTAAAAAGAGGACATATACTTGTTGCAGACGATGCAGTTGAAATACGAAAACTTTCAGAAAAAACACTTGTTGGCGAAGCACCTGAGATTATAAGGCATTTGCTTGAGATAAGAGGTATTGGGATACTTGATGTAAAAAATCTTTTTGGTGTTGGTTGCGTTAAAGAATCAGAAAGAATAGATCTTGTGATACAGCTTGAGAATTGGAGAGAAAACAAAGAATACGAAAGATTGGGGCTACATGACCAGTTTATAGATATACTTGGCATTCAAGTTCCATCGCTCATAATTCCAGTTCGTCCAGGCAGAAACCTTGCTATTATTGTAGAGGTTGCAGCTATGAACAATAGACAAAAGAAGATGGGCTATAACGCTGCCAAAGCACTTTCGGAAAGACTTCTTAATCAGATGAATAAAACAGAAAAAGTATAATAGTTGAGGTGTCTTTAATGGAAGCTTTTAAAAAAAATATTCATACCTATAAAGAATATTTGCTGATTAATGATGGGAATAGGTATGAAATTATTGATGGCAATCTATTTCTATTAGCATCTCCATCAGAAATTCATCAAAGGGTATTAGGGAACCTATATCTAATTCTTGGTAACTATTTCAAATATAAGACATGTAGTGTTTATTTTGCTCCATTTGATGTATTGTTAGGTGATGAAAATATTGATGAAGTAAAAAAT
Source organism: Caldicellulosiruptoraceae bacterium PP1 (assembly GCA_041320695.1). Lineage (NCBI taxonomy): Bacteria > Bacillati > Bacillota > Caldicellulosiruptorales > Caldicellulosiruptoraceae > Caldicellulosiruptoraceae bacterium PP1. The sequence continues at coordinate 17,069 of JBGGOQ010000010.1, forward strand.
GTTGTTCAACCAGATATTTTTATTGTATGTGATAAATCTAAGCTAAGTTCGGGTAAATATTTGAAAGGAGCTCCGGATTTTGTATGCGAAATACTCTCACCTTCGACATCAACAGTTGATTTTGTTTACAAAAAATATCTATATGAAAAATACGGAGTAAAAGAATATTGGATAGTTAGTCCAGAAGAAAAAAAGATTACTATATTTAAGAATACTAATGGTAAATTTGATCAGGGAATTGTATATGATGATAATGGCTTATCAAAACCTGTATTATTAAACTTATTACAAATAGATATAAATGAGGTTTTTAGATAAATTTATTAATGAATCATGTTTTAATATTAATGATAAAATATACCAATTATAATTTCTAATAAATTAGGAACATTTATTAGGGAGTTTACAAAAAATATGTTTTGTTATAATATGAAATGGATAAAATATGCGAAAGGGGATATAGTAAGATGCTTGATAATCTTGAAATAATAAAACAAAATGACCCAAGTGGTATGTTTGAAGCTACATTCAAACTTCCAGAACAAATAGCTCATGCATTTGAAATTGGACAAAATATATCTGTTGATATTAAACCAACAGAAATTGATAAGGTTGTTATTTCAGGGCTTGGTGGTTCTGCAATTGGTGGCAATTTATTAAGAGTTTATGTTTTAGACAAATGCTCAGTACCTGTTGTTGTAAACAGAGATTATGTTCTTCCCAAATATGTAGATAATAAAACACTTGTAGTTGCATCGAGCTATTCAGGAAATACTGAAGAAACTTTATCAGCATACAATGATGCAAAAGCAAAGGGAGCAAAGATTGTTGCAATTACAACTGGAGGCAAATTAAAAGAACTTGCAACAAATGATGGGTATCCAGTAATTACAATACCAGCAGGGCTTTCACCAAGAGCAGCTCTTGGATATTCATTTATACCACTTTTAATGCTGTTTGTCAAAATAGGGCTGATTCCTCCAATTGATAACGAAGTGAAAGAAACAATAGAAGTTCTCTCAGATTTAAGAGAAAGATATAAACCAGAGGTTCCAGAAGAAAAGAACTTAGCTAAGAGATTAACACTAAAATTATGGAACAAACTTCCAATAATATATGGTATAAGTGGTACAACAGAGGTTATAGCTGAAAGATGGAAAGGTCAGATTTGTGAAAATTCGAAATCACCAGCATATTTCAACATTTTCTCAGAGCTAAACCATAATGAAGTTGTTGGAACAGACTCACCAAAGCATATCTTAGGACTATTTGAAATTGTAATGCTTCATGATGTTGAGGATCATCCAAGAAATGCAATAAGAATGGATATTACTAAGGATCTTGTAAAAAATAATGTTTCAGGAGTAAATGATATCTACTCTGTTGGTGAAACAAGATTAGCAAGGACATTTTCACTCATTTATCTTGGTGATTATGTATCATTATACCTTGCGACTCTATATCAAAACGACCCAACACCTGTTAAAAAGATTGATATATTAAAAAATAAACTTGCTGAAATTAAGTAATGGTGATAATGAATGTTTATAGATGTTGAAACACACTGCCATACTATTGCAAGTGGTCATGCATATAATACCATTGAAGAGATGGCAAGATATGCAAAGGAAAAAGGGCTTAAAGCCATTTGCATCACAGACCATGGCCCTAAAATGCCGTGGTCTTGTGGTATGTTTTATTTTTATAATATGGTAGTGCTTCCAAGGAAAATAAATGATATAATTATTTTTAGAGGTGCTGAGTCCAATATTATTGATTACGAAGGGACTATTGATATAGAGGAAGGAGCTTTAAAAAGGCTTGATTTTGTTATTGCAAGCCTTCATGATGTGTGTATCCTAAGTGGGACAATTTTAGACCATACAAGGGCAATAATTGGTGCACTTAAAAACCCTTATATTCATGCAATTGGCCATCCAGGGAACACTCTATATGAAATAGACAAGGAAGTTGTTGTGAAAGCAGCCAAAGAAAGCAAAAAAGCAATTGAGATAAATAATGGTTCATTTTATGTTAGACCAAAAAGTAAAGAGAACTGTATAGAAATACTTAAGCTATGTAAAGAATATAAAACATACATTATTCTCTCATCAGACGCACACCACGGAAGTGATTTAGGCAGGACTGATGTAACACAAAAGCTTATTGAAGATATAGATTTTCCCCATGAGTTGATTGTTAATAGAAGTTTAGAAAGTTTTGTTGACTTTCTTAAACTTCATGGCAAGGAAATAGAAATTTTTTAAAAACAAAAGGAGGTAATTTTTATGCCATTAGTAACTACAAAGGCAATGTTCAAAAAAGCTTATGAAGGTAAATATGCAATTGGGGCTTTCAATGTAAACAACATGGAGATTATTCAAGGAATTGTTGATGCAGCAAAAGAAGAACAAGCACCACTTATTCTTCAAGTATCAGCAGGTGCAAGAAAGTATGCTAAACATGCATATCTAATTAAGCTTGTTGAAGCAGCACTTTTAGATTCCGGAGACCTTCCAATAGCACTTCATCTTGATCATGGTGAAGATTTTGAGATATGCAAAGCATGTATTGATGGTGGTTTTACTTCAGTTATGATAGACGGTTCAAAATACCCATTTGAAGAAAATATTGCACTCACTAAAAAAGTTGTTGAATATGCTCACGAAAGAGGAGTAGTTGTTGAAGCAGAGCTTGGTAAGCTTGCAGGTATAGAGGATAATGTTAAGGTTGCAGAACATGAAGCAGCATTCACCGATCCAGACCAAGCAGCAGAATTTGTTGAAAGAACTGGCGTTGATTCACTTGCAGTTGCTATAGGAACAAGCCATGGTGCATACAAATTCAAAGGAGAACCAAAGCTTGATTTTGAAAGACTCCAAAAGATAATGGACAAACTTCCAAAAGGATTTCCAATAGTTCTACATGGTGCTTCCACTGTTCTACCAGAGTTTGTTGAGATGTGCAATAAATATGGTGGAAATATTCCAGGAGCTCAGGGTGTTCCTGAAGAAATGTTAAGAAAAGCAGCATCAATGGGTGTTAGAAAGATAAACATTGATACAGATTTAAGACTTGCTATGACAGCAGCAATTAGAAAACACTTTGTTGAATATCCAGATCATTTTGATCCAAGACAATATCTAAAAGATGGTAGAGAAGCTATCAAACAAATGGTAAAACATAAATTAACAACTGTTTTAGGATGTGCTGGAAAGGTTCCAGAGATTATGGAAGAAATTAATAAGTAATTTAGAGAACCTACCTCTATTACTTAGTACAAAAATGCTAAGATATGAGGTAGGTTTTATTTTATAAATTGTAAATAGCATAACTTTATGATAAAATACAAATGTTATTTTATAAACTATACAAAGAGGAGGTTTTTTAAGTTGAAGCATATAAAAGTTGTTGTTAAAAATACTTTATCAAAAACAATAGTAAGTGGTGGCTGTGGCGAATGCCAAGCTTCATGCCAATCAGCATGCAAAACTTCTTGCACAGTAGCAAACCAACCATGTAAAAATAAATAATTTAATATATAAGAATCCTTTTGATGATATACTTCGGGCCAATTTTTGCTCGGAGTATATTTTACTTTTTATGGTTTAATGGAGGGTAAATAAAAAATAATGATACATCTTTTTAAGAAATTTGGTTTAAATATAGTTTTGGATGTAGCATCAGGTTCAATATTGACTGTTGATGATTTAGCTTATGAGGTTTTGGATTATTACAATACTAATAACACATTTGAGGGAATTTATCAAAAGCTAACATTATATAGTAAATCTGATATAGATGAGACTATTAAAGAGATTGAGGAACTTATAGAACAAGAAGTGCTATTTTACAAAGACCAATACCAAGAATATGATTTAATTGAAAAAAGAAATCCTGTTGTTAAGGCATTATGTTTGCATGTTTCACACGACTGCGATTTAAGATGCAGATACTGCTTTGCTTCAACAGGGAGTTTTAAAGGCAACAGAAAGCTTATGAATTTAGAAGTAGGTAAAAAAGCAATTGACTTTCTTTTAGAGAATTCAGGAAATAGAAGAAATCTTGAGGTTGATTTTTTTGGTGGTGAGCCACTTTTAAACCTTGATGTTGTAAAAGGTATCATTGAATATGCAAGAGAAGTTGAAGCAAAATATAATAAAAAGATTTCTTTTACATTAACTACAAATGCAACAATGCTTTCTGAAGAGGTCATGGAATTTTTAAATGAAAACATGGAGAATATTGTTTTAAGTCATGATGGTAGAAAGAATGTAAATGACTATATGAGGATAGACATAGATGGAAAAGGAACATATGAAAATATAACAAATAATATTTTAAAGTTTATAAATAAACGTAAAGGGAAAACTTATTATGTAAGAGGAACTTTTACAGCAAATAACCTTGATTTTTCAGAAGATGTTTTGCACCTTGCTGACCTTGGCATAAAAGAAATTTCAGTAGAACCTGTTGTTTTGCCAGACAATAGCCCTTACGCAATTAAAGAAGAACATCTTGAAAAGCTAAAAAGTGAATATGATAGATTAGCAGAACGATATTTAGAAAGAAATCTTAGTGGAAATGGGTTTAATTTCTTCCACTTCAATATAGATTTAACTGGTGGGCCATGTGTATCAAAAAGGCTTGCAGGCTGTGGTGCAGGCTTTGAGTATATGGCAGTAGACCCCGATGGTAATTTGTTTCCATGCCATCAGTTTGTTGACAAGGCAGAGTTTAAAATAGGGACTGTCTTTAGTGGTATTGAAAATCACCAAACTGTTGAAAAATTTAAGAAAAATACAGTATTTACAAAAGATGAATGCTCAAATTGTTGGGCAAAATACTATTGCAGTGGAGGATGTGCTGCTGCAAATTACAATATGAATGGTAATGTTAAGAAATCTTATAGTGTTGCTTGTGAATTAGAGAAAAAAAGATTAGAATGTGCAATAGCATTAAAACTAAAACTTGAAGATAATAAGGATGAGTAAGATGATTATTGAATATAAAGGTAAAATGCCAAAAATAGATAAGTCTTGTTTTATAGCACCTAATGCTTGCATTATTGGTGATGTCAGTATTTTCGAAAACTCAAGCGTTTGGTTTGGTTGTGTGTTAAGGTGTGAAGAAAATAGGATAATTATTGGTAAAAATACTAACATTCAAGACTTGACTACAATTCACACAGACCACTGTTGTGATGTCATTATTGGGGACAATGTAACTATTGGCCATAATGTTGTTTTACATGGTTGTGAAATTTCAGATAATGTTTTGGTAGGTATGGGTTCTATTATAATGAATGGATGCAAAATTGGAAAAAATGTTATTATTGGTGCAGGGAGCCTTCTTACGCAAAACACAGAGATTCCAGAAAACAGTATGGTTTATGGAAGGCCAGCAAAAGTTATAAGAAGCCTCACTGAAGAAGAAATAAAAAAGATACAAATATCTTCTTTAGAATATGTTCAATTTACAAAGGAATATAACCAAATAGATTATTAAATTATTAAATGAAATATTACAGAATTATTAAATTTGTTGACTATGCAATATTTGAAGGATTATAATATAATGGATTATAGCAAAAATTTCTATATATAATTTATTACAACTACAAATTATTACAAAGAAGGGAGTAGTAGTTTATGCAGGGCAAAAATATTACAAAGCTTATTATTGCTGTCCTTGTAATTGCCTTTGGTTTCTACATAGTTTTCTTTGGGCTAAATTTAGGGACAGTAAGTATCCAATCGGTGAAAGATTTTATGAGGTTTGGGCTTGATTTAAAAGGCGGTGTTTATATTGTTTATGAGGCAGCTAAGGACAAGGTTGAAAAGAGGGAAATGGATTCAGCAGTACAGCTTATAAGGACAAGACTTGATATGAGAAATTTTTATGATGCTACTGCAACTCCTCAAGGTTCAAAAAGAATTAGGGTTGAAATTCCAGGCGTAAAAGACCCTGATGAAGCAATATCATATATTGGTAAAACTGCATTACTTGAATTCAAAGGGCCATCTGGTGATGTTGTTGTAACAGGTAGAGATATTACAGATGCCTTTCCACAACAAACAACATCTGGTGTTGTTGTTGCTTTGAAGTTTAATAAAGAAGGAACAAAAAAGTTTGCTGAAGCTACAAGAAAATACCTAAATCAAAATATTGGTATATATCTTGATGGAAAATTGATTTCAAACCCTGTTGTTCAGGCTGAAATAGATAGTGGTGAAGCAATAATTGAAGGTATGAAGGATATCACAGAAGCTAAAACACTTGCACAACAAATTAAAGCAGGTGCTTTGCCTTTTGCTTTAAATGTTATTGAAAGCAAAGCTGTGGGTCCATCGCTTGGTAACGATTCATTAAAAACAACTGTAAAAGCAGGTGTAATTGGTTTATTATTAGTATTCTTATTTATGATCATTGCATACAGATTTCCAGGATTTCTTGCAAGTATAGCGTTGGTTGCATATGTTGTAATCTTGGTTGCAATTGTTGGTTACGCAAAGATAACACTTACCCTCCCCGGTATTGCAGGTATAATACTTTCTGCCGGTATGGCTGTTGACGTTAATATTCTTATTTTTGCAAGAATGAAAGAAGAATTAAGAAATGGTAAAACACTCAGAGCAGCATTAGATGCTGGTTTTAGACGTGCATTAAATGCCGTAATTGACTCAAATATAACAACAATAATTGCTGGTATTGTTTTACTTGTTCTTGGAACAGGTCCTATTAAAGGTTTTGCATGGACACTTACAATAGGTATATTAATTTCATTCTTAACTGCAATATCATTTACAAGGTTCTTATTGTACAGTGCTGTAAACTCTGGTTTATTTAGTAATCCAAAGCTTTATGGCTCTGTTAAATCAGGGGAGGTGCAAAAGTAATGAAAATTGATTTTATGGGTAAAAGAAAATATTTTTATATATTATCTATTGCTATTATGGTAATTGGTCTTATATCATATTTTGTCCAAGGTTTTAACTATGATATTGATTTTACAGGTGGAACTGTTCTTGAAATAAATCTTCATAAGGTTCCTACATCAGCAGAAATTTCATCACTTGAAAAGCTTACAAAAGATATTACAGGAACACAAACACCAATTGTTAGAAAAGTTGAAGATGGAACAAAAATTATGATTAATGCACATGAGGTTCATGGCAAAAAGAAAACAGAGCTTTCAAAAGATACAAGGGATAAATTATTCAATGCAATAGCACAAAAATATAATTTAAAGAAAGAGGACTTAATCTCTTTCCAAAACGTAGGAGCTACTATTAGTTCAGAATTAAAATCTCAAGCTATTTGGGCTGTTATTATTGCATCAGCATTGATGCTTATATATATCGCACTAAGATTTGAAATTAAATTTGGGACAACAGCCGTAATTGCACTTTTGCATGATATCTTAATTATGCTTACTGTTTATACATTATTTAAAATACCAATTAATTCATCTTTTATCGCTGCAATACTCACTGTTTTAGGTTATTCTATCAATGATACAATTGTTGTTTTTGATAGAATAAGAGAAAATAAGCGTGTAGCTGGTAAGATGAGCTTACTTGACTTAACAAATATTAGTATGAACCAGACAATTGGAAGGTCACTTGCAACTTCATTTTCAGTTATTTTAGTATTATTTGTATTATATATTTTTGGTGTTCAGTCAATTAAGGAATTTGCATTACCGCTACTTGTTGGTGTAATTTCAGGTACTTATTCATCAATATTCATTGCAAGTGCATTATGGTTTGATTGGGAAAACTCATCAAGAAAAAAGCTACAACCAAGGGCTAAACGAGCATAAAAGTTACTTCGAAAGCTCTTGCGAAATTTAGTTCGTAAGGGCTTTTTTTGACAAGGTTCATTTTTGGAGGAGTTATATATGAAGAAAAAAGTACAAGATGCCAAAATTCGTATTATACCATTAGGCGGTTTAAATGAAATTGGCAAGAATATGACAGTTGTAGAAGTTAATGACGAGATAATTGTTATTGATTGTGGTCTTGCTTTCCCAGAGGATGAAATGTTAGGTATAGATCTTGTTATACCTGATATTAATTATCTTTTGAAGAATAGAGATAAAATTAAAGCATTGGTTCTTACTCATGGGCATGAAGACCACATCGGTGCAATACCTTATGTTTTAAGAGAATTAAATATTCCTATTTATGGGACAAGGCTTACTTTAGGTCTTGTTGAAATTAAGCTTTTAGAATTTGGCTACAATCTAGAAAAAACAGAGCTAAATGTTGTGAAAGCAGGAGATGTAATAGAATTCAACAATATGAAAGTGGAATTTATAAGAACAACGCATTCAATTGCTGATTCGGTAGCTCTTGCTATTCATACGCCACTTGGTTCAATTGTTCATACTGGTGATTTTAAGGTTGACTTTACACCTATTGAAGGAGAGCCAATTGACCTAATACGCTTTGCTGAATTAGGCAAACATGGGGTTTTAGCACTCCTATGTGATTCAACAAATGTTGAAAGAGAGGGATTTACTCTTTCGGAAAAGACTGTTGGTGCAACATTTGATAAGATATTTTCTTCTGCAACAGGAAGAGTTATTGTTGCTACATTTTCATCGCATATTCATAGAGTTCAACAGGTTATTAATTCGGCTGAAAAATTAGGTAGAAAAGTAGCAGTTCTTGGTAGAAGTATGATTAATGTAGTAAATAAAGCTATGGAACTTGGTTATCTAAAGGTTTCAGAAGGTATGCTAATTGATATTGACGAATTAGATAGATACCCATTAAACAAGATTGTATTGATAACAACAGGAAGCCAAGGAGAGCCAATGTCTGCACTTTCTCGAATGGCATCATCAGAACATAAAAAAGTAGAGATACTACCTGGTGATGTGGTTATTATTTCAGCAGCACCTATACCTGGAAATGAAAAGTTTATAAATAGAGTTATAAATGATTTATTTAAAAAAGGTGCACAAGTTATTTATGAAGACATAGGTGAAGTTCATGTTTCAGGACATGCTTGTAAAGAAGAGATAAAGCTAATTCATAATCTAACAAGGCCTAAATACTTTATACCTGTCCATGGTGAGTTTAAACACCTTATTCACCATGCAAAAATAGCAATGGAAATGGGAGAGAACCCAAGGAATATTTTTATTTTAGAAAATGGTAAAGTTTTAGAGATAACAAAAGAACAAGCAAAGGTAATAGGTTCTATTCAAGCAGGGAATGTATTGGTAGATGGATTAGGTGTCGGAGATGTTGGAAATATTGTATTAAAAGACAGAAGACATTTAGCTCAAGATGGATTGTTTATCATTGCTCTTACTATTGATAAGGATACCAAAGAACAAATAACAGGTCCAGAGATTATATCTCGAGGATTTGTATATGTTAGGGAATCTGAACAGTTAATTGATGAAACAAAGCGTATTGTAAATGATTTGATGCTATTCTGTCAAAAAAATCAGGTTGATGATATTAATGGCATGAAAATGGTATTAAAAGATGGAATTAAGAACTTTTTATATGAGAAAACAAGGAGAAATCCTATGATATTACCCATTATTATAGAGGTTTAATAACTTTTTTTCCTAAAGATGCATATAATATTAAAAGACAAGAATGTTTTTTGGAATGATAATATATGTACAAATCATCTGATTTAAGAGAAAAAGATGTTATAAGTATACATGACGGCAAAAAGATTGGCCGTGTTTGCGATTTAGAGGTTGACCTTACTAATGGGAAGGTTGAAGCAATTGTTGTTCCGGCTCCCTTTTCAATGGGAAGCATTTTCTCTAAAGATAAGGATTATATTATACCTTGGGAGAAAATAAAAAAGATTGGTGAAGATGTTATACTTGTAGAAATGTAAAAAGGCTGCTTATAGCAGCCTTTTTTCATTCTATTGTTCTTATATTGTCAATATACGCATTATACACTTCTTCAAAGATTGAATCTAAACTGTAAATTTGATTTTCACTATTATCTTTATCAATTCCGTATGAAATATATTCTAAGGTTAAACCATTAACCTTTCTTGCAAATATCCAAGGAATTTGTTGCATATAATTATCAAAGTAAATAGGTTCAGAAGGCCTTATATCAAAGAATTTTGTAAATAATCTTCTATGTTTGCTATAACCTATTTTTAATTCAATATCTTTTAAAACAACATTTTTGACATTATTACCATTTCCAACAATAACAATACCATTTTCTGAGTTTGCCTTAAAGTTAGTTATTTTGATATCTTCAATGTAATTTCCTTCTTCAGGTGCAGCAATTACAATTGGTTCTCCTTTTCCCCACCATGTACCTGCAAATATTTTTGTTTGGGCAATTACATTTGAAATATTAACAGATTTTACCCATCCAGTTTTTGCGTTTGCAAATATATGTATACCTCTGTTTGAGTCATTTATGATAACATTATTTATAGTAACGTTTTTTACCTTGCTATCAAGATGACCTATTGCAATAGCTTTAGATCTGGTTCTCATAATACAGTTAGATATTGAGATATTTTCACAAGGTCTATCCCAATTTGTGATACCAGAAATTGCAATACAGTCGTCACCACATGTAAAGATGCAGTTAGTTATAATTACATTGGTTGATGAACATACATGAATACCATCATTATTAGGAACTCTTAAATTGTTATCAATAAAAACATTGTTTATTTTAATGTTGCATGATGAATGTATACATACTGTCCAACAAGGAGAGTCAATAATTTTTATATTTTTTATACTTATATTCTCACAGTCAAAGAAAAATATAGGTTGATTAGGCCTTTTTAATGGTTTACATTCAACTTCTTCTATTTCTTCAGGTGAAAGATAAGCAAACTCCTCAAATTGATTAAATATTTGAGAAAAATCCATAAATGATTTTCCAGAGAGATCAATTATCCCGTGACCTTCTATTGAAATATTCTTTGCATGCATACAATATAGAAAGGATGTGACCTCGCCAAATTCATTATGATAATATCCAATATTTTTATAATGTTCAATATTTGGTGAAGCCTTTAATATGCCACCATTCTCAATGTGCAGAGTAACATTTGATTTTAACTCAATTGGCATGCTAACAAAGGTTCCTTGTGGGATAACAACTATTCCACCACCATTTTCAAAACATTTATCTATAGTTTTTTGAATTGCATCTGTATTTATTGTTATACCATCACCAATGGCACCGAAGTCAGTTATATAGTATTTCAATTTAGCCCTCCATAAACTTTTTTATATACCATTTTATATAAGTAATAACAAGTTTTCCTCTCAAAATTTTACTAAATATATCAAAAATTTAATATTAAAGTTTTCTGTATATCTCTATACCTTGCTCCTCAATACTTTTTCGAAGTTTTTCACTTATTGAACTATTCATATCTAATATATCAGTTTTATAAATCCCGCTTACTTCATCTAAAGCTAAATAAAATTCAGGTGAAAGGTTTCCTTCATAATATATAGCAATATCAATATCAGAATTATATTTAAAATCGCCTCTTGCACGTGAACCGAAAATAATAGCTTTTGTTATATTATCAGTATTTTTTAGTATACCTATTATTGCTTGCAGAATATGTTCAGGTAAACCAAAATTCATTTCAGCATCTCCACCATTCTATCCAAAAATGTAGAAAAAGAGTTGTAAAACTTTTGTTTTATCAGATTGTAGATCTCTTTTGCCAGCTCTTCATCATATGTATGTGAAGTTAGGTTACGAGCATTAATCATCTCAATCCATATATCACCATCAAGTATAAGACCTGAAGAAAAAGCTTCTTTAAAAGCTGATCGTGGTGAATTTACATTTGTTATTCCAATGTATTCAAGATAAGCTTTCATAAGTTTCCATGCAAGCTCATAAGTAAATTCAAATCTTTGAATAACTGCATCATAGATTAGCGGATTAGCCTGGTTTTCTTCTAAAGCTTCTTTAAGCCTTATTACAGCTTTATTGTAATCATTTAACCTTTCTTTTAGTCTTTCTGTGTTCATACATGAAACCTCCAATATTAAAAATAATAATATTTATATTTTCCCACATTGTACTAATATATAATAATGATATAATATTTGTTAGTTAATTATTAGAGCTAAGTAAAAGCTATCATTAATATTGTATCACAGCATTTGGGAGTATATAATCTATTGAAAAAATATATGGAGGTAAAAAAAGATGAAAAAGGTATTATTGTTAGGTGATTCAATAAGAATGGGCTATCAAGAGTATGTAAAAGAAGGGTTAAAAGGCTTAGCCGAGGTTGTAGCACCTGAGGAAAATGGCCGTTTTGCAAAATATACATTATGGGGTGTAAACCTTTGGATAAAAGAATTAGGAAAGCCTGATATTGTTCATTGGAATAATGGACTTTGGGATGTGCACCATGAAGCACCAATGGTAGAAGCACTGACTCATATTGATGAATATGTTGAAACATTAGGTCGCATAATCAATGAACTAAAACGAACTGGTGCAAAGATAATATTTGCAACAACAACACCAGTACAAGTAGATGCAATAGGGAGAAGCAATGCTGAAATAGACAAATATAACAAAGCAGCTATTGAATTAATGCAAAAAGAGGGTATTGAGGTAAATGATTTATATAGCTTAGTAAAAGAGGACTTAAACAAATACATATGTGATGATAAACTTCATTTATCTGATGAAGGGTATAGAAGGTGTGCTGAAAAAGTAGTAGAGGTAATAAAAAAATATTTATGACATTATTGGCATAATAAAAATTCAAATGGAGGACATAAAATGGATAAAGTATTACAAGTCCAAGAACTATACATGGATTATGGTTCTGGGAATGTACTAAATGGTATTAGCTTTGATGTAGAGGCTGGGCAAATCATAGGATATATTGGACCAAACGGTGCTGGTAAAAGCACTACAATTAAGATATTTTTGGGGATGATTACTAACTATAAAGGTAAAGTGGAAATATTTGGTGAGGACATTAAAGGAAAAGTTGAGTATAAAAAAAGAATTGGCTATGTTCCTGAGATTATTGAAATTTATGAAAGCCTTACTGCAATGGAATATTTGAATTTTGTGGGACAGTTATATGGACTTAGCGAAATTGAAATATCAAGAAAAGCAGCAAAATTAATTGATATATTTGATTTAGGTGATGCAATTCACTCTCGACTATCAACTTACTCAAAAGGTATGAAACAAAAACTTGCTATAATTTCAAGCCTTATTCATAACCCAGACTTATTATTTTTTGATGAACCTTTGACAGGTTTGGATGCAAATACTGCAATAATCTTTAAAGAGCTCATGCAAGAACTCAAAAAAGAAGGCAAAACTATCTTTTATTCATCACATATAATGGAAGTTGTAGAAAAGGTTAGTGATAGAATAATTTTATTAAATCAAGGTAAAATTGTTGCAAATGCTCCTTTTGAAGAACTTATAAAATCAGCAAAACAAGAAAGTTTGGAACAATTATTTAATCAGCTTACTGGATTTAATAATCACTATCAAATTGCAAAAGAGATAGTAAACGTTGTAAAAGGAGATGTGCTATGAAGGAGCCAATTACATTAAGGATTTTAGATCTATTTCAACTATACATAGAGAAAAAAGGTATTGACTTTAAGAAACTTAGAACCATCTTGAAATATAAATTTATAATGGGGAAAAGAGCAGGAAGTACACTTGTAAAAGAACAAAACAGCTTTAATTCTGCTAATATTTTTGTGATATTTATGCAGCTATTTATGGGATTAATACCTGCACTTTTTATGCTTTTAGATACAACAATCTTCGTAAAATTATCTATTGGGATAGGGATACTTCTTTTTGTCTTATTATCAACTATAATTTCTGATTTTTCGTGGTCTATATTAGATATTAAAGATAAAAATATTTTACTTTCAAAACCAATTGATGACCAATTGGTTTCTTTTGCAAAAACAATATTTATCATTGTGTTTCTGCTAAGCAGAACCTTTTTTATTATTGTTCCTATGCTAATTATTGGTAGCATAAAATATGGGGTAGCTTTTCTTTTTACAATGCTTTTAACTTATGTGTTTCTTTTAATATTCTCTTTTTGTTTTTGCCATTTAATGTATGCACTTGTACTTGTATATTTTGATGGGGAAAAACTAAAGGATATTATTAATACTTTTCAGGTTATATTAATGGTTGTTTCAACTATAGCTTATCAATTTGTTGGAGAGATAACAAAGCTAATAAACGTAAATGTCAAAGATAACTTACCATTTTGGGTATATTTAATGCCATCATCTTGGTTTTCAGCAACATTTGAAGTTATACTTGCAAATAAAAGTATAAGCTATATAGCACTAAGCCTCATGGCACTAATAACAACAATTTTTTTATTTTTTATATATATCACTTATTCAAGTAAAGTTCTTGAAAAGAATCTTGTAAAACTCAACGCAGGAGAGCTTGAAGTAAAAGCTCAAAGTTATAAAGTAAACTTTATCACTAATTTATTTTTAAATAGTGGTATTCAAAAAGCATCATATACCTTTTCAAAAGCACAGTTAAAAAGAGATAGAATCTTAAAAAGTAAAATCTATACAACTTTAGCTTCATTTATTATTGTAACAATTGCTCCATTTGTAAGGGAAATAATTAATAAAAAAATTGATTATAATAATAATGCAATAATGTTTTTGGGCATGTATACATTTATTATTGGTGCAATATCAGTGTTACCTTATATTGAACGCACAAGTAACAAAAATGCTGCGTGGATATATCATGTATTACCAATTAAAGATACAATCGAAATAAAAAAGGGAGCTTTTTTAGCATTCTTCTTTAATATTGTATTACCTATATTTGTAATGATAATAGTCTTATTTTCTTTGATTGCTAAAATAAAACTTACTGATATTATAATAATATTTTTAGTCCTTATTATGTTTTCGTTAATATCATTTAAATGGTCTATCAAAGATTTACCCTTTTCGAAAGACTTTTTGGATATCAGTGGCAAGAAAAATAAAGCATCAGGTGTAAGCTTTATATTATTGTTAGTTATTGCAGCAGGTTTAGGATTTTTACATTATTATTTTATTAAAGGAAACCATATTATATATATTACTATAGGAGTATTATTACTATTAAATGCAATTTTATATAAAATTTTATTTAAAAATAAATAAGTTTGTGTGAAATACAACATAAAACTTATATCATTGCTTTATTATTTTACAAAAATAAATCTAAAATACTACTACCTAAATATGTAAGTATAAAGATACAAAATATTTAGGTGTTTGCACAACGAATATTCATTCAACCCTTTTTTTTTTGCACTTTTAATGATATATTATATAAGAATATATTAATAATGTATAAAACAATTTCATTTGTGTTTACATAGAAAGAAGGTGCAATTATTTGTCTTATAAATCCACTTCGAAAATGATTATAAATGGAGGCAAACCTTTAAAAGGTGAGGTTACAATTTCTGGTGCAAAGAACGCAGCTGTTGCAATAATTCCAGCAGCATTAATGGCAGAAGGTGAAAGTATTATTGAAAACTTGCCTTTTATAGAAGATGTGTTTGCTATTGATGATATATTATTACATTTAGGTGCAAAGATAGAATATAATGAAGACCATTCATTGAAAATAGATACTTCAAACATAGTAAATTATCAAGCTCCATATGAAGCTGTTAAAAAAATTAGAGCTTCATATTATTTTATTGGGGCACTTCTTGCAAAATTTGGTCAAGCTGAGGTTGCTATGCCAGGTGGCTGCAACTTTGGCAATCGTCCGATTGACCAACATATAAAAGGCTTTAGGGCACTTGGGGCAGATATAAAGATAGAAAATGGCATTATAAAGGCATACGCAAAAAAACTAAAAGGAACACATTTATATCTTGATGTTGTTTCAGTTGGCACAACAATAAATCTAATGCTTGCAGCCTCTTTAGCAGAAGGAACTACTGTTATTGAAAACGCTGCTAAAGAGCCACATGTTGTTGATGTTGCCAACTTTTTAAATGCCATGGGTGGAAAAGTTATAGGAGCAGGGACAGATACAATAAGAATACAAGGTGTTGAAAAACTAAAGCCAACAAGATATGCAATTATACCAGACCAAATAGAAGCAGGAACATTTATGATTGCAGCAGCTGCTACAAAAGGACATATAAAGGTAAATAATATAATTCCTTTACATCTTGATTCTTTGTCAGCAAAGCTTATTGAGATGGGAGCAGAGGTTAATATTTACGAAGATTCAATAGAGGTAAAAGCAAATAACAGGCTTGAAAAAACATCCATTAAAACAATGCCATATCCTGGTTTTCCAACAGACTTACAACCTCAAATGGCTGTATTAATGGCAATAAGTGAAGGAACCAGTATAATTACAGAAGGTGTTTGGGAAAATAGATATCAATATGTTGAAGAACTCAAGAAAATGGGTGCAAATATAAAGGTTGATGGAAGACTTGCAGTAATTGAAGGGGTTGAAAAGCTTCAAGGTGCTGAGGTTTCTGCAACTGATCTTAGAGCAGGTGCAGCTCTTGTTTTGGCTGGACTTACCGCTGAAGGAAAAACTGAGATATATAATACAAGAAACATTGATAGAGGATATGAAGATATTGATAAAAAACTAAAGAGCTTAGGTGCTGAAATAAGTAGAGAAGAATAATTTTATCTTAAGTGAGGAACCAAGTTATGCAAGATGATATAATTTTTTGCCCATTATATAGCGGAAGTAGTGGAAATACCATATTAGTTTCATATAAAGATACATCAATATTGGTTGATGCGGGTGTTAGCTTTAAAAAAGTTGATATGGCATTAAAAAAGATAGGATTTAATAAAAAGATTGATGCTATACTTTTAAGCCATGACCACTCAGATCATACAAAATGCTGTGGTGTTTACCATAGAAAGCTAAACATACCTATTTATACAAATTTTAAAACATGGGAGTATATAAAAAATTTTTCAGGCAAGGTAGACCAAAATAAAGTAAATATAATAGAAACAGGAAGTGAATTTTCTATTGGTAGCATTGGTATAAAAACATTTTCAATCCCTCATGATGCTTTTGATCCAGTAGGATTTAGCTTTTTTATTGGTGATAAGAAAGTTTCTATTGCTACAGATATGGGCCACATACATAAAAATGTAGTAAGAGAAATTGATAATTCGGATATAATATTACTTGAATCAAATCATGACGTTAATATGCTTTTATCAGGTCCTTATCCATATTTTTTAAAACAGAGGATAAAAGGTGATAAAGGACATTTATCTAATGAACAGGCAGCACAGTTTATCTTAAATTTAAATCTTTCAAAAGTAAAAAGAATTTATCTTGGGCATCTTAGTGAGGAAAACAATCATCCTTCTCTTGCTATGGTAACAGTGAAATCTATCTTAAACGATAAAGGCGTTTTTGATAGTTTTAATTTTGATATACAAATTGCAGATAGATACGAACCATCATATTGTTCGATATTTTAATGGAGGTGTTTTAATTGAAAATAGCAATTGGTTGCGATCATGCTGGGGTTAGAATGAAAGAGACAATAAAAGATTTCTTAACAAAGTTGGGACATACTGTTGAGGATTTCGGAACTTATACAGAACAAAGCTGCGATTATCCAGATATTGCTTTGGAGGTTTCTACAAGAGTTGCTAACAATGAATTTGAAAAAGGTATACTTATATGTGGGACAGGTATTGGCATGTGTATTGCAGCAAACAAGGTAAAAGGTATAAGAGCTGCTCTTTGCCATGATACCTTTTCAGCAAAAGCCACAAGAGAGCACAATAATGCAAACATTTTAACTATGGGTGCAAGAGTAATAGGTGAAGGATTAGCTCTTGATATTGTTAAATTGTTTGTTGAGACAGAATTTTCTAATGAGGTAAGACATCAAAATAGAGTGAACAAGATATCTACAATTGAAAATCAATAGTAAATTGAAAGGAGTAAAGTTATGATTGAATATCAAAAAAATGTTTATGTTTTCGACCATCCATTAATACAACATAAGTTAACACTTATTAGGGATAAAAATACCGGGGTTAAGGAATTCAGAGAACTTGTAGAAGAGATTGCTATGCTTATGGCCTATGAAGTCACAAGAAACCTTCCATTAAAAGAGGTTGAGATTGAAACACCAGTTGGCCTTGCAAAATCTAAGGTTATCTCAGGAAGAAAAGTAGGTATTGTTCCAATTCTAAGGGCAGGGCTTGGTATGGTAGATGGTATGCTTAAACTAATTCCTGCTGCGAAAGTAGGACATATCGGACTTTATAGGGACCCAGAGACACTTCAGCCAGTAGAATATTACTGCAAACTTCCAGCTGATGTGCAAGAAAGAGAACTAATTGTTTTAGACCCAATGCTTGCAACTGGAGGTTCTGCTTCTGCTGCCATGACATTTATCAAAAATAGAGGTTGTCAAAGTCTAAAGCTTATGTGTTTAATTGCAGCACCAGAAGGAATCAAAAGATTAACCCAAGACCATCCAGATGTTGAAGTTTATTGTGCTGCAGTTGATGAAAAGCTAAATGACCATGGATACATTGTTCCTGGGCTTGGAGATGCTGGAGACAGATTATTCGGAACAAAATAGAAAAAACCTAATGATAAAAAGTTTAAGGAGAGATAATTATGAGACCAAGCTGGGATGAATACTTTATGCAGATTGTAGATATAGTAAAAGAGAGATCAACCTGCCTCAGAAGAAAGGTTGGAGCACTAATAGTTAAAGATAAAAGAATACTTGCGACAGGTTATAATGGTGCCCCTACTGGTCTTAAACACTGTGAAGAGGTTGGGTGCATGCGTGAGGCATTAAATGTTCCATCAGGGCAAAGACATGAATTATGCCGTGGCCTTCATGCAGAGCAAAATGCTATAATTCAAGCAGCAAAAACTGGCGTTGTTATTAATGATAGCATAATATATACAACAACATATCCTTGTGTTATCTGTGCTAAGATGATTGTTAATTCTGGTATAAAAACTGTAATATATAAAGGTTCTTATCCAGATGAGATGAGCCAAAAGATATTTGAAGAGGCTAATATTGAGGTAATAAAATACGAAAAATAAAAATGGTGGTGTTTTAAAAAATGAAAAATGCCTTCATTATTTTAGCTGCTGGTGAAGGAAAAAGAATGAAATCAAAATATTCAAAGGTTGTTCAAAAGATTATGGGTAAACCCATGATTTTGTATATCACAGATGAGGTAGAAAGGACCTTTGAAGATGTTGAGATAGTAATTGTTGTCGGGCATAAAAAAGAAGATGTATATAAACTTTATGATGGTAAAAATATCAAATTTGCAGTTCAAGAAGAGCAACTTGGTACTGGACATGCTGTTATGACTGCAAAGGATTTAATTTCTTCTGATGTTGAAAATGTGTTTGTCATATATGGAGATACTCCATTTATTAGGGGAGAAACACTTTTAAATATGCTTGATACTAAGATTGATAATGATGCAAAGCTTTGCTTACTTACTGCAAAGTTTGATAATCCATTTGGATATGGAAGAATTGTAACAGATGAAAATGGCAATGTTTTAAGAATTGTTGAAGAAAAAGATGCAGATGAACAAACAAAAAAGATAAATGAGATAAATCCAGGATTTTATTGTTTTTCAAAAGATGCTTTATTTGAAGCTTTAGGCAAGATAGATAACAATAATGCTCAAAAGGAATATTACTTAACTGATACAATAGAAGCACTAAATAAGCTAAATTACAAAGTTACAAAGCTAACTGTTTTAGATAATTTTGAGGTTGTAGGGATAAACTCAAGATACGAGCTTAGCCTTGCTGAAAAGGAATTAAGAAAAAGAATAAATAAAAAACATTTAGATAATGGCGTTATGATAGTTGACCCAGACAATACATACATTGACATAGATGTTGAGATTGGGAAAGATGCAATAATTTACCCAGGATCATTTATACTTGGGAACACAAAAATAGGTGAAGATAGTGTAATTGGTCCACAAAGCTATATAGTTGATTCAATAATAGGTAACCATTGTGAAGTTATATTCTCGATGATTGAAGAATCTGTATTAGAGGATAACGTAAAGATAGGCCCATATTCTCATTTAAGACCACATAGCACTCTTGAAGAAGGTGTAAAGATAGGCAATTTTGTTGAAATAAAGAACTCTCGTATGGGTAAAGGTTCAAAATCGGCTCATCTAACCTATGTTGGGGATGCTGATGTTGGTGAAGATGTGAATCTTGGATGCGGAACAATCTTTGTAAACTATGATGGGTTTAAAAAGCATAAAACAGTTGTTGGTAACAAAGCATTTATTGGCTGCAACTCAAATTTAGTTGCTCCTGTAAATATTGGCGAAAATGCATTTATAGCTGCTGGTTCAACAATTACCCAGGATGTTCCTGCGAATGCTCTTGCAATTGCAAGGCAAAAACAGGTTAATAAAGAAGGATGGGTTTTAAAAAGAAAAGCAATTTATGGTGATAAAAAATAGTTTGTTAAATTAAAAATAGGCTTCTAAATGATATAATTTTTCAAGTAGAAGCCTAATTTACATATTTTTTTTGTTAATTATGGGTATTTTAATTTTAAACTTAAAGAATTATAATAAAAAATGTTGTGTTTTTTGTATACAAAATTTTTGGAGGTATAAAAAAGTGATAACTCATGGTAAGGATATAAAGATTTTTGCTGGAAATTCTAATAAGGCACTTGCTGAAGAAATAGCAAATAAGCTAAATTTAAAACTTGGTGATGCTGAAGTTGGCAGATTTTCAGATGGAGAAATCTCGGTTAAAATTAATGAAACTGTTCGTGGTTCTGATGTTTTTGTCGTTCAATCAACAAGCTATCCAGTAAACGATAATTTAATGGAGCTTTTGATACTTATAGATGCTCTAAGAAGGGCATCAGCGGGTAGAATAACTGCAGTTATACCATACTATGGTTATGCAAGACAAGATAGAAAAGCAAGAGCAAGAGACCCAATCACAGCAAAATTGGTTGCAAATCTTTTAACATCAGCAGGAGCTGATAGAATCTTAACTATGGATTTACATGCCCCCCAAATTCAAGGTTTTTTTGATATTCCATTAGACCATCTTTTAGGAGTTCCAATTCTTGCAAGATATTTCTTAGAAAATGTAAATTTAGAAAATGGTGTTGTAGTATCTCCAGACTTAGGTAGTGTTACAAGGGCACGAAATTTTGCAACAAAACTTGAATTACCACTTGCAATTATAGATAAAAGAAGGCCTAAGGCTAATGTTGCTGAGATAATGAACATCATAGGTGATGTTAAGGATAAAACAGTTATAATGGTTGATGATATGATAGATACTGCTGGAACAATTGTTTTAGCAAGTCAAGCTCTTAAAGACTATGGAGCAAAGAGGGTTCTTGCTTGTTGTACACATCCAGTATTATCTGGACCAGCAATTGATAGGATAAAAGACTCACCAATTGAAGAATTGATAGTTTTAAATACTATCCCACTACCAGATGAAAAGAAACTTGATAAGATAAAGGTAATAAGCGTTGCTAGCATATTCGCAGAAGCCATTACAAGAATATACGAAGATGTAGCAATAAGCTCACTTTTTGATGATTATATAAGTACAAAGAATAATAGATAAAATAACAAAACTACCTGGACAAAGCTTTATAAAGCTAATTCAGGTAGTTTTTTGTTTTTATGTACTATTACTATATATTTCCCATAGCATTTAAAATTGTTACATTTAGATGTTTTGTTAATTCTAATATGCAAGGATTATCAATAAAAACATTGTTAATTTTAAATATCTTTACATCAGGTCTTAATGGAAAAGATTTATAATTTTTAACTACTATACCCACCATATCATTACTTAATTGAACAATTGTCCCTATTGGATAGGGGAAAATTCGGCGAGTAAATGCACTTACAATCTTTTGTTCAAAATGGGTTCCTGATAATGAACCTATGTACTCAAAAGCTTCATTTGGTGGAAAAGCTTTTCTATACGTTCTTGTTGACGTTAATGCATCATATACATCAGCAATAGATATTACTCTTCCAAAAAAGCTTATTTGCTTTTCTCTTTTTTTATTGGGATAACCTTCACCATTATATCTTTCATGGTGGTCTATTATACCACTGCATACTAATAATGAAAAACCCATCTCTCTTGCATATTTATAGCCTAAAATAGGATGATTCTTTATTTCTTCATATTCCTGTTCAGTAAGTTTGTCAGGTTTATCCAATATTTCTCTTGGTATAAATTTTTTACCAATATCATGTAAAAGAGCTGATATTCCTAAATGATATAATTCTTTCTTTCCTAACCCTAATTCAATTCCAATTAAAAGTGAGATTAATGTTGTGTTAACAGAATGAGAATAAAGATATTCATCAACTGTTTTTAGTTCAATTATGTTTAAATATGCATCTGTATTAATTAACTCTTCAATTACGGTTACAATAACATTTTTAATTTCCCTGATATTTGTATCTTTTTTAAACTCACCTTCTGAAATAAGTTGCAAAGCCTCAACCATTTTCATCCTCAGCGAATGTGGTATTATATCTGATGGTATAATATCTTTAGATATGTCATCTTCGATATAAATGCCATTGAAATTTTTCTTTTTTAAACTTTCAATGTAAAAATTATTAAGAACAATACCTGCTCTAAGAAGGATGGTTCCATGTATGTCTAAAATATCTCTTCCTACTATCATTCCTTCTTCAAGATGGTCTATATCAACAAATCTCATTAAATCACACCCATTCTGTAAAAAAAACTAAAAGTCGAAAAATGTAAAATTTTATAATACTATTCTTTTTATATTTATACTCCAAAGACTTTAAATATGCAATAAAAAAATTATAATATTGTGATTATTAAATGATAATGCAACATATTATTTTTTAGATAGAATGTTACGATGGGAAATCATAGATATGCTGTTTAATGGGTAGAATATATAGTTTACATAATATCTATTATAAATAAAATTATATATAAAATAAGCTATAAATTAATTATTTAAAAAAGAACTGATAATTATTGAAATGAAAATAATAATTAAAGATATTAAATTGGATGAATTATAATTAAAAAATAATACAAATAAGGAAATATTAAATAAATATAATTTCATTTATTGTTTTATTTATTTTTTGTGTTAAATAAACTTATAAATTTCTATTATTTGATAACTCTTAAAACTGCACTAAACCACTTCTCATTTTCTCGACCTTGTCTGACATCGGTAGTAATAACTGTTTTGACAATCTCAAAGTACGGATGATTATTTATAAGTAGAGTAAATGATTCTTGGTCATAGTAATTAAAAAATCTTCCATTCCTATATTCTTCTTTGTTACCGTATTTGAATGAAGCAAACAGAATTCCATCTTTTTTTAGTGCATTGTAAATTTTTTTAAAGATATTATCTATATTACTTCTACTTACGTGAAGAAGTGAAGCACAAGCCCAAATACCATCAAATTCCTCATGAAAATCAATATCTTCAAATTTCATATATAATGTTTTTCTGCCTGTATACTCACTTGATAGTTTAACCATTTCAATTGAACCATCTAATGCAACAACATCATAACCCTTATCTAAAAAGTATTTTGTATCTCTGCCAGACCCACAGCCTAAATCAAGAATTTTAGCTTTCTCAGGCAAATAACTTAAAAAAATGGCATATAAATCTTTCATATTGGCATCTTTGGTGTTCTGAAAAAAATCAAGTGCATTCTCATCATAATATCTTATTGTATCATCCATTTATCTAATTCTCTCCTTATAGTAACGTTTAATTCTATAATCTATAGCATCTTTAAAGTGTCTAACAAATTCTTGATTTTTAATAAATGGTTCAAGCTTTTCATTAAGACAAAAACTATCATTATTTCTAAAAAAGAACTCTGGATGCGATCTTATTAAGAAATTTTCTGGGTTTCTTCGTGACAATTCTAAATAATCATCTTTATCCCATTCAATAAAACCTTCTGTGCTTTTATGCCTTTCTAAATCAACAGCATTTGATGGATTTGAATAAAAATCTTTAAAACTTTTATAAATATCATCTGGTGAAATTGCAAGTTTCATGTCACCATTATTATAAAAAGCCAAAAGTAGAGGCATCTTATAGCTTTTACTCATATAGGTATTTTCAATACATTTAATAAAATCATGTGCAAATGTAGAATATAGTAATAATTCCTTCTCATTTAATTCATTATATTTTTTCAAAAATGATATATAATCTTTCAAAATATTTATATTTGATTTAGAAGCTTTTTTCATGTTTAAATAAATTGCCTCATCGGCATATTTGAAAAAATCTAATCTAAGCGGTTTATAACCCAGCATCTCTTTTATTCTCAAATATTCTTCATATATTATCTCTTCAATATTCTTATATTGTTCAGATTGCTTTTTAAATATATCAATTATTCGAAAATCAAAATCCACCAAGCAATCATCAGGAAATTCAAAATCATCTGCAAAATACTTTGTTCTCTTAATTCTTTCAATATCATATTGATCACCACATAAGAAAAATGGTATTAAGTTTGCTTTTTTATAATTACCTATAAAATCTAATACAGTTAAGTAATTTTTATTTTTTGATTTTCGTAAACCTCTACCTAATTGTTGCATGAATATTGTTGGGGATTCTGTTGGACGCAAAAACATTACCATATCAATCTCTGGTATATCAACACCTTCATTAAACATATCGACTGTAAATATAACCTTAATGTCTCCTTTTTTAAACTTCTCTAAAGCTTTGTTTCTATCTAAGGTGTTTTCACCTTGAATTCCACTATAAACAGCACATGCTTTTATACCATTATCCTTAAAATATTTTGCCATATATTCAGCATGATTTCTAGTTGAACAAAAAGCCATTGTTTTTTGTTTATTAAATTTAAGATAGTTTTTAAGAATTAAATCAGCTCTTTTATTTATCATCAAAACCTTTTCTAATTCTTCTTCATTATACTTTCCATTTGTTATTGGTATATTTGTATAATCTGTTTCATCATATATACCATAATAATGAAAAGGGACAAGATAGCCTTTGTTTATTGCATCTTTAAGCCTTATTTCGTATACAATGTTATAATCGCATAATTCAAAAACATCTTTATTATCTAATCTTTCTGGCGTAGCAGTTAATCCCAATAAAAATTTAGGTTTGAAATAGTTTATTATATTCATATAACTTTTAGATACTGCGTGATGAAATTCATCCACTATTATGTATTCAAAATATTCAGGTGTAAAATATTGTTCATTGAGATATTCTTCTTTTCCTAAAGTTTGAACAGAAGCAAATATAATATTGCTTATTGTATCTTTTATATCAGCATTAAAAAAACCAAAAGTATCTTGTGGTCTTATATTTTTAAAGATATTTTTAGCCTGTTTTAAAATTTCTTCTCTATGAGCAACAAATAAAACCTTTTTAAATTCCTTTGAGTCAAAAGCAGCTAAATATGTTTTTCCAATACCTGTTGCAGCAACTATGAGACCTTTATTAAAACCTTCCAGTCTACTTTTTTTAAGTTCATATAATGCTTCTATTTGAGCTCCTCTTGGCTCAAATAATTTCACTATTTTTTTATTTGTGGGATTAATAATAGAAGAAGTAATATTTTGATTATTATTTTGTTCAGGACTATTAACTGGTTTTACGTCATATACTAAAGCATTATCAGATATATTTGAAATATTAGATATATGATTTTCATAATCATAATTGTGTTCAGGTATATAATACTGTGAAGGCAATAAATCATCTTCAATTGGAATTTTTGGCTTCTTCCAGTTTATACTATATACTTTTAATGTTTTATCATTAATTTTCTCAGAATTATAATTATAAATCTTTAAAAATTCTTCTTTAAAAAACATAAAGTCTTGATAATTAGTGGTTTTCTCAAGCCTATAATTCCATTCGATACCATAAGTTAGAGCAGATTCCGAAATATTTGATGAACCTATGAATAATTCTTCTCCACCATCAACATATTTAAATAAATAGGCTTTTGGGTGAAAAGATATATCTTCATGCCTATAAAACCTTAAATCGACATAATCTCCTAATTTATTCTTAATAAGATATAAAGCAGATGGTTGAGTTATATTTAAGTATTTACCTGTTATTATTCTTATTTTACAATTCCTATTCCTTGCTTCTATTAAATCTTCTATTATCAGCCTTACTCCAGATTCAAGTAAAAAAGATACAATTATATTTATTTCAACTGCATTTTTGAAAGCTTTTTTTAATTCGGTTAAGAAATCAACATTACCACCAGTAAAACATTTTTTTATTTGGATGCCGTTATTTGAAAGTAACCTTTTATATATTTCTTCAATATTTTTATAAATATCTTTAATTTGGTCCATTTCTGCTTGTTGCAAATAATCTTTTATGATATTTATTTTTTCTGGTTTCATTTTGTTCAACCTTCTTATTTTTCAATAATATATTCATTTATCAACCATATAATGTAAAGAATATAAATATTATATCATATATTCAGCTATAACATCTTTTGAAATCTCTAAAAATTTCTGAATTGTATAAAATTTATTTTCAGGTAATATCTATCAATTCCTAATTACATAATGTTTCAAATAACCTTATTTATATTATATAATAAAACTATACAAAACTAAAAAAGGCTGTTATTTCATGATTACTCAATTAAATAAAAAGAAAAAATACAAAAATTTAATATTATTCATTATTGCTATACTTATTATTTCTTCTATTTTATCAATTTTTCTAATATCAAATAACTTTTATCGTCAAGTTGAAAAACAAAGGAAGGCAGAACTTAAACAAAAGGTTGAAATTGCTTATAACGCTATCTATCCAATTATTTCAAAGGTTAGAAAAAGTGAAATAACAAAAGAAGAGGCAAGAAAAAGGATAGCGGACATTGTTAAAAATATGACATTTCATGATGAATTTTCTGAAAACTATATTTTTATAAGTTCGTATGATGGGATTTATTTAGTCCAACCATTTGAGCCAGAAAAAGTTGGGACAAGCCAATGGAATTATAAAGATATTAAAGGAACATATGTAATAAGAGAGCTTGTTAAAGCAGCAAAAAAGTATCCGCAAGGTTCTTATGTTTCATATTATTCATATTTACCGCATTCAAAAGAATATCAACCAAAGTTATCATATGTAAAAGGTATTCCAGAGATTGAAGCATATATTGGAACTGGTATGTATATTCAAACAACATATAAGAAGATGATAAACCTACTAAACTTACAGAGATTAATTCTTATATCTGTATTTGCACTTGTATTAATATTAATGCATTATTTTATTATAAAAGAAAAAGAAAACAATAGAATATTGGAAAAAGAAATTAATAGAAGAATACAATTAGAAGATGAATTGATGCATGAAAAAGAAGAATTAACTTTAAAGAATCAATATTTACAGACACTTTTTGATAATTCTCCAAATGCTTTAGTTCAATTTGATAAGAATGGATATATTGTTGAAATTAATAATAGCTTTACAAAAATATTTGGATACACTTTAGAAGAATGTAAAGGTAAACATATTGATGATTTAATTACGAAAAAAATTAATTATTATGAAGCAAAAAATATTTCTAAAGAAGTTTTCGAGAAAGGCTTTGTTGAGACACAGGGCATAAGATTTAGTAAAAATAATAGGCCTTTATATGTTATTATTAAAAGTATTTTAATAAGGATAAATAATAAAATTGTTGGTGGATATGGCATATATATTGATATTACACCTCTTAGGGAATACCAAAAGAAATTGGATTATATGGCAAAGCATGATTCTTTAACTGGTCTTTATAATTATAACTATTTTAACTATCTATTGAAAATAAAAAATAAATTCAATTACCCAGTAGGACTAATTGTTTTTGACTTAAATGGTCTTAAATTGATAAATGACACCTTAGGACACAGTTTTGGTGATTTGCTTTTGAAAGAATTTGCAAATATATTATTTAAATCCAAAAAGAGAGAAGATTTAGCAATAAGAATTGGTGGAGATGAGTTTTTATTAATTCTTCAAAATGTCAATAGCATTATATTAGAAGAAGTTAAAAATAAAATTTTACAAAATATTAGTAATTTTAATCAGCAATCAAAAACTAATATGCTTGTATTAAGCGTTGCACTGGGATTTTCAATAGTTGAAAATAATAAAAAAAGTGTAACAGATGCTTTGAAAGAAGCAGATGAAAATATGTATAAAGATAAGCTACTAAATAAAGCAAGTTCAAAGAACCAGATAATAAATGTTTTATTAGCAGCTCTTGGCGAGAAAGATAATATAACAAAAGGACATACAGAAAGGGTAAAAAACATGTGCGAAATAATAGCCCAAAAACTTGGACTTGATGAAAACCAAACAAATAATCTGATTCTGCTTGCAGAAATGCATGATTTAGGAAAAGTAGCAATACCCGATTCGGTACTAAACAAAAGTGAACCACTTACTAAGGAGGAATGGGAACTTATAAAAAGCCATTCAGAAAAAGGATATAGAATTGCACTAGCTTCTCCTGAATTATCAAATATAGCTGAATTAATACTAAAACACCATGAAAGATGGGATGGGAGAGGCTATCCTTTGGGGCTTAAAGGGAAAGAAATTCCAATTGAATGTAGAATACTTGCATTAGCTGATTCGTATGATGCTATGACAAACTTAAGGCCATATAACAAAGTAAAAACACATAGTGAAGCTATTGAAGAAATCAAGAAGTGTTCAGGCAAACAATTTGATCCATATATCGCTCAGATTTTTGTTGAGGTCTTTGAAAATACTTCTATCATTTAGTATTATTTAGGCAGAGAATAGATTGTGATATAATATAATTAAGAACAATGGATGTTGCTAAAAATAACTTATCTTTTGATAGTTTACAATTTGAAGTTAGCAAATGGTAGAATTCGGAATAAAAAGGGAGTTTATTGTTTGCATGAGAAAACACCTTATCACCAACATGATATTATCAAAACGAGGAGCTGATTTTTATTGGACTACATTATTGCAGGGCTTGGAAATCCAGGTGAAAGATACAAATTTACAAGGCATAATGCCGGGTTCTTAACAATAGACTATATCTCGCAATTATTGAATATAAATGTTGAAAAGATTGGTTTTAAAGGGGTATATGGCACTATAGAATACAAAGGAAAGAAAATAATGCTTTTAAAGCCAATGACATATATGAACTCAAGTGGCGATAGCATAGTTGAAGCTGTTAACTTTTATAAACTAAAGCCTCAAAACTTGCTTGTAATATATGACGACATTGCCTTTGATGTAGGAATAGTAAAGATGAGAATGAAAGGTTCAGATGGTGGACATAATGGTATGAAGTCAATTATACAAAGGCTATCTACAGATCAATTTCCAAGATTAAGAATTGGAATAGGCATCCCTAAATATGATATGGTTGATCATGTTTTATCAAATTTTGGAGATAATGAAAAAGAAAAGATTTTTAATGCAATAAAAAAAGCAAGCGAAGGAGCTTTGCTATTTGTATCTGAAGGAATAGACAAAGCAATGAACTTTGTCAATCAGGAGTGAGAAAATGAATAGTATATTTTCAAAATTAGAACAGTATAGCACACTAAAAAATGCTATTTCTCATGAACGGTATCCTATACTTATTTCAGGGCTTGGAGATATGGCAAAAACACTCATTATTAAAGATATTTGTGAAAATTTTAACAAAAAGGCTATTGTTGTGACACACCAAAGAAACAGAGAAGATTTATTAAAAAGGCTTAAAAACCAGTTTGAAAAGATTTACTCTATTCAAGAAAGAGATAATCCTTTATTACCTTTTAAAGCAAAGGGTAAGGAATCAAGCATAAAAAGGATAGAAGAGATAATCAAAATAAAAAACTCTTATGATATTGTTGTATTAACACCTCAGAATCTTATAGAAAAGTATCCACAATATGATTTTAAATATATTACACTAAATGTAGGAGATACAATAGATTTTAATGATTTTATAAAAAAACTTATTGATTTTGGATATGAAAATGTTCAAACAGTATATGAAAAAGGACAGTTTTCAAAAAGAGGTGGTATATTAGATATATTTCCAATATTATGTGATAGCCCTGTAAGAGTAGAATTTTTTGGAGATGAAATAGATACAATAAAGATATTTGATGTTGAATCTCAGAAATCATATGAAAAAATAGATAATGTTACCATTTATCAAGTAACTGAATGGGAACAACAAAAGGTGCAAGAAAAGATTGATGAGTTTCTAAAAGATTATAACAAGGTTTATTCAAAGCTTTCAAAGGAATATAAGAATAACTTAAATGAAACTTTTAAAGAAGTTTTAGAAGGGACTGATTATAAAGAAGAAAGTCTATACCCGTATTATTATAATAAGCTTTATACAATTTTTGATATATTTAAAGATGCTATTATATTTATTGACGAATATCCAAGAATTATAGATAGTATGGAAGGCTTTGAAAAACAATTTGAAGAGACATTTTTTGATTTATTAGAAAAAGGATATGCCCTTCCTAAACAAGCAGAATTATATTTCAAAAGCTCATATATAATAGAAATGTTACAGGAAAAATCAATTGTATTAACTACATTTATTCAGGGTCTTAGATTTTTGAAACCTAAGGAGATAATAAGCTTTGTATTAAGAGAAATCCCAAGCTTTAATGGGAACAAGGAACTTCTGCTTTCAGATGTTAAGTTTTTGGATAGCCATAACTATGCTATTAACATTTTTTGTGGAAGTCAAACTGCAGTCGATGAACTAAGTAACTTTTTAGAAAACAACGGGCTTTATGTATATCCTTCATCTGATATTAGCCTTACAAAAGGGGTATATCTTCTTCCATATAGCCTTGAAAAAGGCATTGAGATAAGCCAGATAGGTTTATCATTATTAAGCTTTTTGAACATTGAACTTCACAAAAGAGATAAAAAACAAGCAAAGCATAAATCAAAGAAGGAAGCTTTTTATACATTAGAGGATTTGAAGGAAGGAACATTAGTTGTTCACCACTCACATGGTATTGGAAAGTTTATTGGATTTGAAAAGGTTGAGATTGAAGGTATTACAAAAGAATATATAAAGCTTGAGTATGCAAACAATTCTTTTTTATATGTTCCTACCACAAACCTTGATTCAATTGAAAAATATATAGGTTCAGAAGATACAGTTCCCAAACTATCAAAGCTTGGGACAAATGATTGGCAGAAACAAAAACAAAAGGTGAAGAAGTCTTTAGAGATAATTGCAAAGGACATAATAGAATTATATGCAAAAAGACAACTTAAAAAAGGATATAAATTCTCAAATGATACAATTTGGCAGAAAGAATTTGAAGAGAAGTTCCCTTATCAAGAAACTGAAGGACAGCTTAATGCAATTGAAGAGATAAAAAGGGATATGGAAAGCGATAAGGCCATGGATAGAATTCTTTGCGGTGATGTTGGCTATGGGAAAACAGAGGTTGCACTAAGAGCTGCCTTTAAAGCTGTTATGGATTCAAAACAGGTTGCATTCTTAGTACCTACAACTGTATTAGCTCACCAACACTATATGAATTTTTTAGAAAGGCTTAAAGAGTTTCCGGTCAAGGTTGAAGTTTTATCAAGATTTAAAAGTGAAGGAGAGCAAAAAGAAATAATAAAGGCTATTTCAAATGGTATGATAGATATTATAATTGGAACACATAGATTATTGTCAAAAGATGTGAAATTCAAAGACTTGGGTCTTTTAATTATAGACGAAGAGCATAGATTTGGTGTAGAGCACAAGGAAAAGATAAAAAAACTTAAAGAAAATGTAGATGTTTTAACACTTACTGCTACACCTATTCCAAGAACATTAAATATGGCTATGTTAGGAATTAAGGAATTGAGTGTCATAGAAGAACCACCAGAGGACAGATTCCCTGTTCAAACATTTGTTATGGAATACAATGAAAAGATAATCAAAGAAGCAATTTTAAAAGAGGTTCAAAGGGGCGGTCAGGTATTTTATCTTTATAATAGGGTTCAAGGTATTGATGGTGTTGTTGATAAACTGCAAAGGCTTGTAGGTGAGGATATCAAGATTGCTTATGCTCATGGGCAAATGGATGATGACAAGCTTGAAGAGGTTTTAGTAGATTTCATGAATGGCAACTATGATGTTTTAGTTTGCACAACAATAATTGAATCAGGTGTAGATATTCCAAATGCTAATACATTGATTGTTGAGGATGCAGATAAGCTTGGACTTGCACAGCTATATCAAATAAGGGGTAGAGTAGGAAGAGCTAATAAGATAGCCTATGCTTATCTAACCTTTAGAAAGGACAGGGTTTTGAGTGAAGAAGCTCAAAAAAGGCTTTCTGCAATAAAAGAATTTACTGAGTTTGGTTCTGGTTTTAAAATTGCAATGAGGGATTTAGAAATAAGAGGTGCTGGTTCTATTCTTGGCAAAGTCCAGCATGGACATATTAATGCTGTTGGATATGATATGTATATAAGACTTCTCTCAGAAGAGATTAAAAGGTTAAAAGGTGAGCAGATTGTTGAAGAGTTTACACCTCAGATAGATATTAAGATAAGTGCATTTATTGATAAAAACTATATTTATGATGATGGCGAACGAATTAATATGTATAAGAAGATATCCTCAATTAAAACAAAAGATGATATGGACCAAATATATGATGAACTTATTGATAGATTTGCTGATATACCCATTGAAGTTGATAATCTTATAAAAATTGCTTATATAAAGGCTTTATGCCAAAATAATGGTATAATATCAATAACACAAAAAGAGAATATAGCAAGACTTCAATTTATTAATGAAGAAATGCTGAAAAATTTTGTAGATATAAATAAGGATATAAATTTTGTTCCAATAAAAGATGAAAATACTATATTAATTAAATGGCCAAACATGGATATATTAAACAACTTAATAAAAATTTTAGAAGAATCAAAACAAAATGCCTACTGTTAATTTTTTTTCTTTAAAATAAATTAATTATGTTTTATAATTATAGTATTATTAAAAAAACAAAGGAGAAGGGATCGTATGACAAAAAATGCAAAGATAATTATAACAATTGCAGCAGTATTGATACTTGCAATTATTGTTATTGCTGTAACACCTGAAATTGTAAAGACATATGACAACAATAAGGCTGTCGCAGTAGTAAATAATCAAAAGATTACAAAGAAAGAGTTTAAGATTAGATTTGAGGAAATGAAGCAGCAGTATTCATCATATTTAGGTGGGGATTTAACTTTTTTAGATAAAAAGACATCAGATAACAAAAAGACCTACAGAGAAGTAATGAAAGAACAGCTAATAGACCAGTTAGTAACCCAAAAGGTTCAACTACAAAAAGCAAAAGATTTAGGTATAACCCTTACAAGTGCTGATAAAAAAGAAATTGATAATTTAATTAAACAATATAAAACAGATGCTAACTATAAAGATAGTTTCAAACAATATCTTACTACTGTTGGGGCTACCGAAGAAGAATTTAAAAAAGCTTTAGAAGATTCAAAAATATATAATAAGCTTTATGATAAAATAACAAAATCGCAAACAGTTTCTGAAAGTGAAATGAAAAATTACTATGATAAAAACAAAGATTCTTACCTCGAAGTAAAAGCAAGCCATATACTGTTTAGTGTTTCAGATACATCTAAGGATGCTCAAATTAAAAAGAAGGCAGAAGAGGTTCTTAAGAAAATTAAAAATGGAGAAGATTTTGCAAGGCTTGCAAAACAATATTCTGACGATACATCAAACAAGGATAAAGGTGGAGATTTAGGATATTTTAGAAAGGGCACAATGGTTGCTGAATTTGAAAAGGCAGCTTTTTCACTTAATGTGGGACAAGTAAGCGATTTAGTTAAGACAACATACGGATACCATATTATCAAGGTCACAGGCAGAAAACAACTTGAATACAAAGATGTAAAGAGCGAAATTAAATCATCACTTGAGCAGAAGAAAAAGGATGAATACTTCCAAAAACAAACAACTGAATGGAAGAAAAAAGCTACTATTAAGAAATATCCAAATGTTGTTAAGGATATTTTATAAGGTTTGAGGTGTAGTCTTTGGATCTGCTTTTAAAAGTAAAAGATACAATAGAAAGATTTTCATTATTAGAGAAAAATGAAAAAGTCTTGGTTGCATGCTCTGGCGGTATTGATTCCATGACATTATTAGATATTATGCTTAAAATAAAAGATGAATATAATATTTGTATATCTGTTGCTCATTTAAATCATATGCTAAGAGAAAATGCAACTTCTGACGAGTTATTTGTAAAGTCTTTCTGTGAAAAAAAAGGTATTCCTATTTATATAAAAAGGGTAGATATTAAGCAATTTAAAGAAGAAAAAAAGTTATCAGAAGAGGAAGCAGGTCGCGTTGCAAGGTATAGCTTTTTTGAAGAACTAAAAAAGAAAATTGGATTTGATAGATTAATTCTTGGCCATAACAAAAATGATGTTGTTGAAACATTTTTTCTAAATCTCTTTAGGGGTAGTGGGATTGATGGACTTTTGTCAATTCCACCGAAGAGAGGCTGGATATCAAGGCCTCTTATTGATACAACAAGAGACCAAATACAAGAATATGCAAGAACCAACAATATTAAATTTGTTGAGGATGAGACTAACAAAACATTGAAATATAAAAGAAATAGAGTAAGGAATGAATTATTACCTTATGTAAAAAGTCATTTCAATCCTCAAATATCTCAAGCTATATCCTCAACTATTGAAATATTAAGACAAGAACAATATTATTTAAATAAGATTATTCAAGAAAAATATAAAAATATACTTAGATGGGACACACCTTTTTTTATTATTGATTTTAAGAGAATAATAAATGAGGACCAATTTATTAAGTCCTTTTTTATTAGAAAAGCACTTAAAAATTTCAACATTATTCCTAACATTAAAAATGTAAATGAGATTATTAAGTTATTTCATTTACAGACTGGTAGCAAATTTATTATTGAGGATATAATAATTGAAAAGCAAGTTGATGGAATTGTCCTCTATAAAAAGGATTTAGATTTCAATTTTTATTTTACTTTTGAAGCATTTGAAAATCAAAAGATTATATTACCAAATAAAGAGATAATTCTTGATGTGTTACAAAATCGGATTGAGGGGTATAATTTATATGTTAATATTCCCAAAGAGTTTAAGATATTATCTATTCGAAATAGAAGAGATGGTGATTATATAAATCTTGAATTTGGTAGAAAAAAACTAAAGGACCTTTTTAATGATTTAAAGATTCCATCAAGGATAAAAAATAAAATACCACTTTTAACAGTTGATAATGAAGTTATTGCAATTTTAGAGAAAATAAATTCAAAAAATGGGTATATTGTTAATGTGAAGTATTTAAAAAATAATGATGGTTCTTCTTTGATTGGCATTAAAGTAAATGACATAAAAACAAGTAGAGAGGAGTATATGTTGTGACAGACATAAAAAATAAGGTTAAAGAAATTTTAATAACTGAACAACAGCTAAAAGATAAGGTGATTGAATTAGGAAAGCAGATATCTGAAGATTATAAAAATAGCGATGACTTTTTGATGGTTTGTATACTAAAAGGCGGTGTAATATTTATGGCTGATTTGATTAGAGCTGTAGATGTTCCTGTAAAAATTGAATTTATGGCTGTTTCAAGCTATGGAAATTCTACATCATCATCAGGTATTGTTAGAATAATGAAAGATTTAGATACAAGTATTGAAGGGAAGGATGTCCTACTTGTAGAAGATATTGTTGATACAGGACTTACATTAAAGTATATTAAGGAATATCTACTTGCAAGAAAACCAAAAAGTCTGAAAATTTGCACTATGCTTGATAAACCAAGCAGAAGAAAGGTACAGGTTGATGTTGACTATAAAGGCTTTGAGATACCAGATAAATTTGTAATTGGGTATGGCCTTGATTATGCTGGACTTTATAGAAATCTACCATACATTGGAGTGTTAGAGTAAGTTAATTTTACTGAAAGGAGTGCCATGTAGGCTTTGAAAAACTTATTTAAAACTGCAACATTATATATTGTAATTATTATTTTAGTTCTTTCCATTTTAAGTTTTATTGATGGTGGAAAAGGGCTACTGAATGTTTCTGAAAAAAAGAATGTTGTTTATTCACAGCTTATAAATGATATTAAAGCTGGTAAAGTAGAAAGTATTACACTTACATCATATGAAGTAAGTGGTGTATATAAATCAGGTGAGAAATTTGAAAATGTTTTTGTTCCTTCACCTGATGTATTTTTGAATCAAATTAAAACAGAAATGGAAACTGGCAAAATTGAAGTTATAACAAAAATACCACCTCAAGTTCCATGGTGGCTAACAACACTACTACCTATGCTTGTTTTTGCAGGCTTACTTATATTCTTTTGGCTATTTATGCTTCAGCAAACACAAGGTGGCGGAAGCAAGGTAATGTCATTTAGTAAAAGCAGAGCAAAAACCCTTCAAGATCTAAAAAAGAAGGTTACATTTAACGATGTAGCAGGAGCAGATGAGGAAAAGGAAGAATTAAAAGAGGTAATTGATTTTTTGAAGAATCCAAGAAAATATATTGAACTTGGTGCAAGAATTCCAAAAGGTATATTGCTTGTTGGGCCTCCTGGAACTGGTAAAACACTTCTTGCAAAGGCTGTTGCAGGAGAGGCTGGAGTTCCATTTTTCAGTATATCCGGTTCAGACTTTGTTGAAATGTTTGTAGGTGTTGGTGCAGCAAGGGTAAGAGACCTCTTTGACCAAGCTAAAAAGAATTCACCATGTGTTGTTTTCATAGACGAAATAGATGCCGTAGGTAGACACAGAGGTGCAGGGCTTGGTGGCGGACATGATGAAAGAGAACAGACACTTAATCAACTACTTGTTGAGATGGACGGTTTTGGGACAAATGAAGGAATAATTATTATGGCAGCAACAAATAGACCTGATATATTAGATCCTGCACTTTTAAGGCCTGGAAGATTTGATAGACAAATTGTAGTAAATGTTCCGGACTCAAAAGCAAGAGAAGAAATTCTAAAGGTACATGCAAGAAATAAACCAATTGGTGATGATGTAAAGATAGATGCAATTGCAAAGATTACAGCCGGCTTTACTGGTGCTGATCTAGAAAATCTTCTTAATGAAGCAGCACTTTTAACAGCAAGAAAAGGCAAAAAACAAATAAGCATGGAAGAAATTCAGGAAGCTGTTACAAAGGTTCTTATGGGGCCAGAAAAAAAGAGCAGAGTATATACCGAAAAAGAAAAGAAATTGACTGCATACCATGAAGCAGGACATGCTATTGTTAGAACAATGATGCCTGATACCGAACCTGTTCATGAGGTTTCAATAATACCAAGAGGATATGCAGGCGGCTATACAATGTATCTTCCTAAGGAGGATAAGTTCTACTCATCGAAATCAGATATGATAAAAGAGATTATTACACTTCTTGGTGGTAGAGTAGCTGAACAAATTGTATTAAGTGATGTTTCAACAGGGGCTTCAAGCGATATTAAAAGGGCGACAAAAATTGCTCGTGATATGGTAACAAAATACGGTATGAGCGATAAACTTGGACCAATGACCTTTGGAACAGATCAAGAAGAGGTTTTCTTAGGAAGAGACCTTGCTATGAGCAGAAACTATTCAGAAGAAGTTGCTTCTGAGATAGATAGAGAAATAAAAAGAATAATTGAAGATGCTTATTCAAAAGCAGAAAGCATACTAAAAGAAAACATGCATAGGCTTCATAGAATAGCAAATGCATTAATTGAAAAAGAAAAACTTTCTGGTGATGAGTTTATGGCTCTAATGAACGAAGATAACCCAATACCAACAGAAGCGTAAAAAATCTGGCAAGCAGGGAGAGCCAATGGGGACGGTTCTCCCTGGCTCACAGTGAGCCACCGGGGACGGTTCTTCCTGTCCCATTTTCCCATCTTCTTATAGATCTTATTTTTGCCACATATGTTAGCACATACAATTGTAATTTTAGTTATCAAAAAATACAATAATTAGTTGCAAAATATGTGTATATTTACTAATTGAAAAATATTAGCCCAACATGATATCATTTATATAAATGAATAATTAAAATTATATACTATGAACGCGTGTTAATTTTTAAGGAGGTTTAAACATGTTATATAGAAATTTTGGTAATACAGGGGTTGAAATTTCCGCATTAGGCTTTGGGGCTATGAGACTTCCTCAAAAAGAGGTCAATGGCAAATTTGTATTTGATGAAGAAGAAAGTATTAGAATTATACACAGGGCTTTTGAACTTGGCGTTAATTACATAGACACAGCACCTTACTATTGTGACGGACAAAGCGAAATAATTGTAGGTAAGGCTTTGAAAGGATATAGAGATAAGGTATATCTTTCTACAAAAAATCCAATTGAAGATGACTCTGGTGAGCATTTTCTTGAAAGACTAGAAAGATCACTTAAAAAATTAGATACAGATTATATTGATTTTTATCATATGTGGGGAATAAACTACCAGACATTAACAAATAGCATTCTTAAAAAAGATGGTCCTCTTGATGCAGCAATTAAGGCAAAAGAACAAGGCCTTATTAAACATATTTCTTTCTCATTCCACGATAAGCCAGAAAATATGATTAAAATAATAGATGAAGCTCCATTTGAAACAGTTCTTTGCCAATATAACCTTCTTGACAGAAGCAATGAAGAAGCTATTGCTTACGCAGCTTCTAAAGGATTAGGTGTTGTTATAATGGGGCCTGTTGGTGGTGGAAGACTTGGAAGTCCATCTCCAGTTATCAAGAGCCTGCTTCCTGGTAAAGTAAATTCAAATGCCGAACTTGCACTTAGATTTGTTCTAGCAAATCCAAATGTATCATGTGCATTATCTGGAATGAGTTCAATTAAGATGGTTGAAGAAAACTGTGCTGTTGCTTCAAATCCAAATCCACTAAGCCAAGAGGAATTGGAGAGAATAAATGCATCAATGGAAGAAAATAAAAGGCTTGCTGAACTTTACTGCACAGGATGCAACTACTGCATGCCATGCCCACAAGGGGTTAATATACCACTTAACTTCCAATTGATGAACTATCATAGGGTTTATGGTCTTACAGATTATGCAAAAGGTGAGTATGCAAAGATTGGGACAGTTCAATGGTTATCAGGCAAAAAAGCAGAAGAATGTATTGAATGTGGTATTTGTGAAGAAAAAT
The DNA here is from genome assembly GCA_041320695.1 of Caldicellulosiruptoraceae bacterium PP1. NCBI lineage: Bacteria > Bacillati > Bacillota > Caldicellulosiruptorales > Caldicellulosiruptoraceae > Caldicellulosiruptoraceae bacterium PP1. The sequence continues at coordinate 56,421 of JBGGOQ010000010.1, forward strand.
GTCCACAAAAAATTCAGATTAGAAAACAATTGAAAGAAACAGCTATGACATTAGGTAAATAAATTTATTCATAAATACACTTATATAAATAAAGAGGCTGCCTTCCAAATAATAAATATAAATTGGAAAGTAGCCTCTTTTATAATTTAATTATTCTTATATAAAATGTTACCTTCAACAATAGTAGCGTTTATATTAAATTGGTCATCGAATACAATAAGATTAGCAAGTTTACCTTTTTCTATGCTTCCATATTTGTTGTCAATTTTAAGAAGCTTTGCAGGATTTAATGAGGCTGCTTTAAAACAATCATAAAGTGGTAACTGAGTAATATTATAAAAGTTCTTAACAGCTAAATTCATTGGGATTACACTTCCTGCAATTGTCCCATCTGATAGAGTAGCCTTATTATTTTTTACAAAAACCTTAAAGCCGCCCAAATCATATTCACCATCACCTAAAAGGCAGGCTTTCATTGAATCGGTAACAATAATAATATTGTCAATCCCCTTAAGCTTTAATAGCACATTAATTATTGAGGGATGAAGGTGAACATTATCTGGTATAATCTCACATGTTACTTTAGAATCAAGTAAAACAGCACCTAAAACACCGGGATTTCTATGATTTAAAGGAATCATTGCATTAAAGGTATGTGTTACATGCCTTGCCCCAAACTCAATTGCAAGCTTTGCTTGCTCATATGTAGCATTTGTGTGACCAATTGAAATAACAATATTTTCATCATTTGCTCTTTTAATAAATTCAAAAGCTCCTTCAACTTCAGGTGCTATTGTAACTAATTTAATTAAATCATTATAGCTTTCAATTAAATCAAAAGAAGGCTTTAAAATATACCTCTCATCATGTGCACCCTTATATTTTTTATTTATAAATGGGCCTTCTAAATGAATACCTAAAACTTGTGAATATTTATTACTATTTTTTATATAATCTTTTATTTGCTTAAGTGTTTTTTCAATCAATGAAAACTCAACAGACATTGTTGTAGCAAGAAAGGATGTAACACCTGTTTTAAGCAATGTTTTTGAAATCTTTTCAATACTGTTGTTGTCCATTACATCATATCCATTACAACCATGTATATGAAGATTAATAAAGCCAGGAGCGATATACTTTCCATTTGCATCAATGATATCAATATTACCATTAAAATCAATTCTATCAGCAATATCAATAATATTATCCTCAAATAAGAGAACCTTATCGTTAACAATCTTATCTCGTAAAATTATTCTTCCGTTAATAATAGCTTTCATTATCTTATGCCTCCAAAAACGTATATATTTAATTATACTATTATTTTTAAAATGTAGTGTATTTTTCAATAAAATATTATTGAATATAAATACAACACGTGTTATAATTACTTAAAATTGAATATTGCCTTTGGGGTGCTAAGGGGTAAAACTTGGCTGAGAATAGGCAAAAAATCCTTGCCTATAACCCATTGAACCTGAACGGGTAATGCCGGCGTAGGGACAAGGTTAAGTGAAAGTGTTTATAAAGCCTTTAATACCATTCTTGTCCGGTATTAGAGGCTTTTTTAATAAAACCATCTTTCCAAAATGAATTTACCAAAATAAATTTAACTTACCGCTGGAGAACTTACCCAGCGGTTTTTCTTTTTTAAGGAGGTGATGTTTTTTGATATTTTTAAATGGAGAAGAATACCAGTTTAAAGGTAACTTAATGGATCTTTTAAAAATTATTGGGCTAAGTAAAGATACTGTAGCAATTTTAGTCAATTCAGAAATTATCAAAAAAGAAGATTACAATTTTTATTATGTTAAAGAAGGAGATTATGTTGAGGTAATTAGCTTTGTTGGTGGAGGATAAAAAATAATGGGAGGTATAAAAAATGGAATTTGAGATTGCAAATAAAAAACTAAAATCAAGATTATTTGTAGGGACAGGAAAACTACCAAGTTATGAAATAATACCTGAGATTTATACTAATGCTAATGTTGAAGTTTTTACTGTTTCATTAAGACGTGTTGGGCCAAATACAAAGCATACAAAAAGTATTTTAGAATATATTCCTAAAGATGCCATAATAATGCTTAATACATCAGGTGCAACAAATTACAAAGAAGCAGTAAAAATAGCTCAAATAGGAAGAGAACTTTCAAATTCTAATTGGGTTAAGGTTGAGATTGAAAAGGACTTAAAATATCTTTTTCCAGATAGTATTGAAACCTTAAAAGCATGTGAAGAATTAGTTAAATTAGGCTTTGATGTATTTCCGTATATCTATCCTGATTTAGGACTTGCTAAAGAGCTTGAAAATATTGGAGTTAAAGCGGTTATGCCACTTGCTTCACCTATTGGGACAAATAAAGGAATAGGTTGTGAGGTGCTTTTAAAACCCATAATTAATGAGGTTAAAATACCTGTCATTGTCGATGCAGGAATAGGAAGACCATCTCATGCAGCAAAAGCAATGGAATTTGGTGCTGATGCCGTTTTAATAAATACAGCAATTGCAACATCAAATAATCCTGTTGAGATGACAAAAGCCTTTTCTAAAGCTGTTGAAGCAGGAAGACTTGCTTTTGATATAGGACTACTTCAAGAGTATGAATATGCAAATGCTTCATCACCACTGTTTGATATCATTCATGGTGCAGAATAAATAGAGGTGTAGAGTAATGAAAAGTTCATTAAATACTTTTGATATTAATACAATATCATACTTAATTGATTTTTTTGAATCTTATAAGGATTATACTTTAACAAAAGATGAATTTTTAAAAATTGTAAATAAAGAAAATTTAGATTTACTTGATTTAGTTAAACTAATAAACATAGATAATAATGAGTATATTTTAGCTTTAGGACAAGAATCTCAAAAGATAACTAATATGTATTTTGGAAGGTCAATACTTTTGTATAGCCCTTTATATATTTCAAATTATTGCTGCAATCTTTGCACATACTGCGGTTTTTCACCACTTAATTTTAAAGGTAAAAGAGAGAAGCTTTCAATAGAACAAATAAAAGAAGAGATGCTTGCAATAAAAGAAACTGGCATTGACAGCATTATTATACTAACTGGGGAAGATAGAACTCATTCACCTTTTGACTTTATAAGTGAAGCTGTTAAAATAGCAGCTAATATTTTCTCGGAGGTTTCAATAGAAGTATACCCTCTTTCAGAAGAAGAATATAGATCTTTGGTGGGAAATGGACTTATTGGTATAACAATTTATCAAGAAACATATATAGAAGAAGACTATCAAAAGCTTCATTTAAGGGGTCCCAAAACCAATTTCTTATATAGACTTCAAACACCAGAAAGAGCAATAAATGCAGGTGTAAAAGAGGTAAGTATTGGGGCCTTGTTAGGACTTTCCAATCACAAGATTGATGCTTATTTGACTGTACTACATGCAAAATATCTACAAGATAAATATCCAAAATGTGAAATATCAATTTCTTTTCCAAGGTTTAAAAAAGAGAATATAAATTTTAACTCAAAATTTAACTGCAGTGACAAGGAACTTCTCAAATATATATTTATTGCTCGAGTGTTTTTAAAAAGTGTTGGTATAAATATCTCTACAAGAGAAAAAAGCACTCTAAGAGATGCTCTGATAGGATATGGTGTAACGAAGATGTCAGCAGGATCAAAAACAACAGTAGGTGGATACACCAAAGACAGTAAAAATACAAAAACTCCACAATTTGAGGTAGAGGATACAAGAGGTGTTGATAGCATAGTACAAGTTATACAAAATAAAGGGTTTCGAGTTGATTTTACAAATTGGCTTAAAGGGGCTTTAATAAATGAATAATTTTAGCAATATGCTTTTAAGATATTTCACACAAGATGAAATACAAAAAATTCAAAGCACAAAGATATTAATAATTGGTTGTGGTGGTCTTGGCTCAAATTTAGCCCACTCATTAGTAAGATGTGGGTTTTTAAATATTACCTTAACTGATTTTGATAAAGTTGAAATCTCAAATCTTAATAGGCAGTTTTATTTTTTAAATCAAATAGGTATTTATAAAACACAGGCTCTTAAAGAGAATTTATTAAATATTAATCCTGAATGCCAAATAGAAACAATAAATGGTGATATTACAAAGCTTGATTTAGAAAGTATTATAAAAAAATACCATATAGTTGCCGAGGCATTAGATAAACCTAATCTTAAAAAATATGTTTTTGAGGTATGTATAAAGCTAAATAAAAAAGTTGTTTGTGCATCAGGTGTTGCTGGATATGGTAACTGTGAGAATATAAAAATTACAAGAGGTAGAAATTATGTAGTTATAGGTGATTTTATTAGTTCAATTGATAAATTTAGTCCACTTTCACCCAAGGTTATGGCAATTTCTAATATTCAAGCTGATGAAGTTTTAAGGATGGTGCTTATTTAATGACAAAACATCAAAAGTTGGATCTTTTTAAAGCCAGAGAGCTATATTGTTTAACATGTGAAAAGTTTTCTAATGGCAAGAATAACATTGAAGTGGTTAAAGAGATGTTAGATAGTGGCGTAAAAATAATACAATATAGAGAAAAAGAAAAGTCTCAAAGAGAAAAATATTATGAATGCAATCAAATAAAAAAACTAACAGATGAATACAATGCCGTTTTGATTGTAAATGACCATATTGATTTATGCCAAATTGTTGATGCTGATGGCATTCACATAGGACAAAACGATTATCCAATTGAAGTTGTTAAGAACTTTTTAGGACAAGAAAAAATAATTGGTGTTACAGCTCATACTAAAGAACAAGCAATTTTAGCACAAGAAAATGGAGCTGATTATATCGGGCTTGGACCAATATTTGAAACATATACAAAAGGTATATATATAAAGCCAAGAGGGCTTGAATTTATAAAGTGGGCAAATGAAAATCTTACAATACCTTTTGTAGCTATTGGGGGTATAAAGGAAAATAACCTTTTTAAAGTTATTGAGAGTGGTGCCAAATGCATTGCTATGGTTACTGAAATTGTTGGAGCTTACAATATTAAAGAAAAAGTAATGAAAATTTATGAAATTATGAAAGGGTTAGATGAAAATGAATAGTAAAACTATTATGAGATTAGCCAAAGAAAATACATTTAATGATATAATGTTGAATGCACTTAATAAAGAAGAAATTGAAGATAAAGTTTTTATAAAAAAATTAGCAGAAGGTAAGATTGTTATTCCAGCAAATAAAAATAGAAAAAGAAAAAAGTATTTTGCAATTGGTGAAGGTCTTAAGGTAAAGATAAATGCAAATATTGGTGTTTCAAAATCATGTTCAAGTTTTGAAGAAGAGATGAAAAAAGCTGAGCTTTGTCAAAAATTAGAGGTTGAATCTGTTATGGATCTATCTTCTGGAATTGATTCTTATAAGTTCAGAAAAGAACTATTAAATAACTTCGATTTTATAGTTGGAACTGTGCCTGTATATGATATTGCTATTTTAAATAGTGAATTTACAAAAATTACAAAGTCACAAATAATTGAAACAATTGAAAAATGGGCAGAAGAAGGAGTAGACTTTTTTACAATACATGCAGGCCTTACCAGAAAAACAATATTAGACATTGATAAATCAGAAAGAATTCTCAAAATTGTCTCACGTGGTGGGGCTATGATTTATCAATGGATGCTTAAAAATAACTCCGAAAACCCACTTTACGAGTATTTTGATGAAATAGTTAAAATATGCAAGAAACATGATGTAGTAATAAGTCTTGGAGATGCTTTAAGACCAGGGGCAATTTCTGATGCAACTGATAAATATCAAATTGAAGAGTTAATAACATTAGGAGAGCTTACCCAATATGCTTGGCAAAATGATGTTCAGGTAATAATTGAAGGTCCTGGGCATATGAGGGCAAATGAGATTGCTGCAAATATGATTTTAGAAAAAAAATTATGTGGTGGTGCTCCTTTCTATGTTTTAGGTCCATTAACCACTGATATTGCAGCCGGATACGATCACATTTCTGGTGCCATGGGGGCATTAATTGCAGCACTAAATGGGGCAGATTTTTTATGCTATGTAACACCTGCAGAGCATTTAAGGCTACCAACATATGACGATGTTAAAGAAGGGATAATAGCTTTTAAGATTGCAGCTCATAGTGCTAATATAGCAAAAGGAATAAAATCAGAACTTGAAAAGGATATCATAATGTCAAAAGCCAGAGCAAATTTTGATTGGGGAAAAATGATAAATACTTCAATCTATCCACCAAAAGCTAAAGAATACTCTCAAACAATAGAAAACAAAGAATGTACCATGTGTGGAGAACTTTGTGCTATAAAGAATAGTACATTAAAATAATAGGTGAAATATATGAAAAAGGTTTTAGTGATAGCCGGATTTGATCCCTCATGTGGTGCTGGGGGATGCCATGATATAAAAATATTAAATATGCTTGGAGTTTATGGAGCTTTTATTCAAACTGCTTTAACAATTCAGAATACTCAAAAGGTAGAGGCAGTAAAATCAATTGATGGGGATTTCTTTTTAAGGCAAGCAGAATTTATATTAAAGGATATTCAGTTTGATGCTGTAAAGATAGGAATGCTTGGAAATGAAGATATTGCTGAAAAGCTTATTTTTCTTATAAAAAAGTATAACTTAAAAAATATTGTATTAGACCCAGTAATAAAATCAACTAGTGAAAAGGATTTAATTACAAAAGAAGGTCTTATTTTGATGAGAGATAAACTTATTAGACTTTGTTCAATTATAACTCCAAATTTAAATGAGGCCGAGATATTAACAGAAACCAAACTAATGAATATTGATGATTTAAAATTAGCACATTCTAAATTAATATCTTTAGGTGTAAATAATTCTGTAATAAAAGGTGGACATTTTCCTTCAAAGTATGCTATTGATAGCTTTTGCAATGGGAAGGAATTTATTTTGACATTATCCAAAAAACATATTTCTACTGATAAAATACATGGCACTGGTTGTACTTATTCCTCGCTTTTATCAGGTTTTTTAGCCAAAGGATTAAATAGTAAAGATGCATTTTTTAAAACAAAAAAGGTAATTAACTATATGTTGAAAAATCAACTTTTAAAAGTAGGAAATAGTGATTTGTCAATGAATATAATAGGGACTACCAATGGATGATGATTGGCAGTCCCTATATTTAAAAATATTATAATCCCATCATAAATGAGAATATCTTATCATTGAGACCGTTTATTCCTTCGTGGGTAAAGTCAGGATATATCAAAACCTGCTTTTTTGACTGTATTTTATTAAATGCTGCAAACTGTGTTGAAGGAGGGCAGATAGTATCCATAAGTCCAGTTGCCATCATGACCTCACCTTTAATTCTACTTGCTAAATGTTGAACATCTATGTAGCCAAGCCTTTCAAAAATCTCATCTTCTCGTTCATGAAGTGGGTCAAACCATCTGAAATATGTCTTTAGCTCATCATATGCATCTTTAGCAAGATCCATTTCCCAGACTCTCTTGTAGTCACATAGGAAAGGATAAACAGGTGCTAATCTTTTTATTCTTGGTTCTAATGCAGCACATGCTAAAGTTAGTCCTCCACCTTGAGAATAGCCAAATGCTCCTACCCTATTCTCATCTACATCAGGCATTTCCATAACAATCTTTGCAAGCTGTGCAGTATCCAAGAATATCTGACGATACATAAGGTCTTCTTTATCACCATCTAAACCTCTAATAATATGACCATGTAATGTGTTTCCTTTAACTCCACCAACATCTTCTGAAAGTCCACCCTGTCCTCTTACATCTAATGCAGCAACAATAAAGCCTGCTGCAACGTAGTTGAATTTATCACTCCAATCACCACTATTACAAGAATAGCCATGAAACACGAGAACTGCAGGACATTTTCCTTTTATATTTTTGGGCTTTACTAATTTGGCATGAACCCTTGCACCTTTCACACCTGTAAAATACATATGATAGCAGTCAGCAAAAGGAACTGAGATATCCTTTGTAGGTATTAACTCTACTTGCGGGTCAACTGAGTGCATTTCTTTAAGTGCTTTATCCCAGTATTCGTCAAAATCAGCAGGTCGTGGATTTCTACCTTGATAAACTTTTAGTTGCTCAAGTGGCATATCAATTAGCATATTAATTCCCCCTTGTTTTGCATAATATATAAATTAGTTTAGCATATTTATATAAAAATATATTACAACAAATTTTAACTATTTTAAAGTGAGTTCTATGACAGTATCTATTTCATCGGGTAGGGTGCTGTGAGGAAGATTTATATATAAAGTGTTTGTTCCTTGTGGTGCATACCATGGGGGAGCTATTTTTATTTCTGAATAGTCAGATAAAAGCCTTGCTTTTTCAACTTTATCAAGCATATTTTCAAGAGCTATTGCACCAACAGGTTTATCAAATATATGTAGATATAGTTTATTGCCCTTTTGTGTAAATCTTCCCCATTCAGGTTTTGGAAGATCTGAATACGAACATCCATAAATACTTTCACTGTTCTTATCCATCCATTTTCCTATTATTTTAAGTGTTTCTAAAGATTCATCTGGGAATTCTCCTTTAGCATTTGGGCCAATATTTAACAAAAGATTTCCGCCTTTGCTAACACATTCAACAAGTGTTCTTATAAGCTGTTTTGGAGTTTTATAGTTTTTATCAAATGAGTTGTATCCCCAGTTATCATTCATTGTAATACAAGCTTCCCATGGAACGTCTTTACCTAATTTATTTTTTAGTATTTGTGAAGGAATATTTTGCTCAGGGGTAGTAAAGTCACCTGTATATTCCTTTGGATTTTCTGAGAATATATCACCGCCAAGTCGATTATTTATTATTATTTCTGGCTGTAATTCACGAACCATCTTGACTAACTTACTTGCTTCCCATTTTTCTTCAGACATATCCCCATAAGAAAAATCAAACCATATAATATCTATTTTACCGTAGTTAGTGAGAAGCTCTTTTACTTGTCCATGAAAATAACTTATATATCTTGAGAAGTTCTTATTATCATTAAAGTATTCTGGTTTATTCCTCATTGGATGGAAAGGATCTTCTTTTACAGGATAGTCCTCATGATGCCAATCAAGAAGTGAATAATAAAAACCAACCTTTAAACCTTCAGAACGAAATGCTTCAACATATTCTTTTATGATGTCTTTACCATAAGGTGTATTTGTTACTTTATAATCTGTAAGCTTGCTATCAAACAAACAAAAGCCATCATGATGTTTAGCTGTCATAACAGCATATTTCATTCCTGCCTCTTTAGCAGCTCTTGCCCATTTCTTTGGGTCATACTTATAAGGATTGAATTCATCAAAATATTTTTGATAGTCTTCAACTGTTATTGATTCGTGATTTCTAACCCATTCACCTCTTGCGGGTATGGCATATATCCCGAAATGAATAAAAAGACCAAACCTATCATGTAAAAACCAATTTAATTTATTCATAGTAAACCTCCTTGTAATTTTCATTAACAATTCTATTTTATAACTACTATAATAAATTTTTATATAAATAAATTACAATTTATTTAATTTTATTAAAATGCTTTATTTTTTATAATACTTAATAGTTGCAAGATGTATCACAAAAAAAGAGAGGCAGTTAAATTTGCCTCCCTGTATGCTTTTAATTTGAAATCTTTTGAATACTTACAGATGGGATTTCTATATAAATAAATTCACTACTTAAATTCTTTAATGGTTTTATGTTTAGTTCACCATAAAAACTGTCAAGCTTTTTATATTTTTTTGTCTTCTTATCATAACTCAAAATTATATTAGCAGTGCTTCCATCTAATCCTGCAATAAAATCATTCATATATATATAATTATTGTCTATACCTAGAATATCAGTACCCTGTTCCATCACAGAATATGTTAGTTTGCTGTTTTTTTCTAAATTTTTTGAAAATAAAAATAACTGGTTTGCTGCTGTTTTTACAAAATAAAAATAATCTTTATAAAACTTTATATCAAGCCTTTTTTCTAAGTAGTCACTAAATATAGTGAATTTGTCAATTATCTTTTTTTCTGAACCATCAAGCTTTACACGGATTAGGTTATTCTTTGAGTCAAAATAATAGAGATAATTGTTATAAACATGAAATAAAGAATCGCAACCACTTTCAACTATTGATGTTTCAGTAAATGTATTTTCATCAATTTTATTTATAGCAAAATACTCTTTTTTGCCACCTAAACCAAGCCAAGGATATGAATATAACTGGCCATTTATACTTACAAGATTTAATTGTCTAGAAGAAGGCTTAAATAATTTTACTGAATCATTGAGTTTATCAATTCTAAATACAAAGTCTTCATCAAACCATGCTCCATTATTTACATTGGCATGAATAAATATATATCTTTTTGTAGAAGCATACTCGATTGGTGATACTATTTTTGCTTGCTTTATTACATACTTTTCTTTTTGGTCTAAAGATGCCTTTATTATTTGTCCTAAATTATCAATATAATAAATATATTTGTCTGTTATATCAACTATATAATATTTAGAGTCCATTAATAAGTTATATTTTATAACTTTATTATCTTTAATTGATATTATTCGTTTTTGATTTTTAATAGCCCATTTAACTGTTGAAGGACATGAAATTTCTTCTTTTTCTATATCAACATATTCTAAATTAGATTTTTCTATTTTATCAATTGAAGAATCCAAAATACTTAGATTTAATTTATAGACCTTACTTGCATAATGCTCACCTGGCCAGCTTTCAGCAGCTTTTCCCCAAAAATATATAAAGTTATCAGAAAAAATAAAGCCGTTATTATTACCATTGTATGGTAAGTAAGCCTTGAATGTTATATATTTATAAACAATTTTACCATTAGCAGTATTGTAGTATCCTAAAATATCACTATTAGGCTTATTATCTAAATTACCACAAAAATATAACTTGTTATTATATAAATCAAAGTTATCTACGCTAAGGTTAGCCATAATAGGTTCAATACCCAAGGTTTTAAGGTTCATACGATAAAGACTTTCACCAGAATATATAAATTGTGAGCTTTTAAATTTTGCATTCGGTTGAAGGAAATATATATATCCATCATACAATATAAATTTATAAATTCTTGATACATTCTTATTTATCAATTGTGGTATATAATTATTTAAGCTTATTCTGTATAACATATTTTCTATTCTAAAATATAAATAATCTGAATAAACAGCAATTTCATCTATTTTATCTAATTTGATGTTACTTAATTTGATTAACTTAAGTCCTTTTTTATCAATATCATATCTATATATTTTCATATCATTTTCAGTTAACACCGATTTATCTATTGTAAAAAATAAACTACCTTTGTAAAGTGTTAAATTATTGCACGAATCTATATTTACAGCTACTTTATTAGTTCTATCAATAGGGTTATAAACGTAAATCTTATTGGACTGATTTGTATTGATGTAATATACATTTCCTTTGTATTCAACAATGTTTTTGGTGCTTGAAAAAGCAATGTCAGAAAATTTTACCTTTTGATTATCTGCATTAACCTTTGTTATAATTATAGAATTTACTAAGAAAATAGTGGTTAATAAAAATATAAAGACTTTTTTCATACATGGGTCTCCTTTCTAAGTCATGTATTAGAGTCATATTTACATAAATATTTTACAATATTTTCTTTTAAACAGCAAAAATTATTATTAGTATGCGTAAAAGTGATATATTTTTAAAAAAAATGAGATTTTTAATCTTTTAACAATGTATAAAATTATAACTATAATATATTTTAAGTAGGTGATAGAAATGGAAAAAAAGAAGGTTATTTTGGATACAGATATTGGTTCAGACATTGATGATGCTTTTTGCTTAGCTTATCTATTAGGAAACCCAAATTGTGAACTATTAGGCATAACAACAGTAAGTGGTGAAGCTGAGAAAAGGGCAATGATGGCAAGTGCATTATGCTATGCTTCAGGGAAGGATATACCTATTTATCCTGGGATAGAAGAACCATTATTTTCAGAACAAAAACAACCAATTGCTCAGCAAGCAAAAAAACTTAGCAATTGGAAACATAAAAAAGAATTTGAAAAAGGGTATGCAATTGAGTTTTTAAGAAAGACAATAAGAGAACATCCACACGAAATTTCTTTATTAGCTATTGGGCCTTTGACCAATATTGCACTTCTTTTTATGATAGACCCTGAAATTCCAACATTATTAAAAGAAATAATATTGATGGCAGGTTATTTCAAAAATAAAACTACATACGGTTATGAATGGAATGTTATGTGTGACCCATATGCTGCAACAAAAGTATTTGAAACAGGTGTTAAGGTTCATAAATCTGTTGGGTTAGATGTAACATTAAAGGTTACAATGAATTCAAAAGAGGTAAGAAAAATTATTGAAGATTTAAACTCTGAATTATTAATGCCTGTCATAGATTTTGCTGATGTTTGGTTTGAAAATAATGATATTGTTACCTTTCATGATCCTTTAGCAGCTGTTGCTTTATTCAACAATGAAGTATGTAAATTTGTAAAAGGGAATGTTAATGTACACTTAGATAATGAAAAATTTGGTGCAACTTCATGGACATATAATGAAAATGCAACAAATCAAATAGCCCTAGAAGTTGATAGTAGTATGTTCTTTGATAAGTATTTTGAAGTGTTCAGGAAAACTAAGGAGGCGGTAATATGACAACTGTTTATAAAATTGCCAAAATGATAGATCATTCACTATTAAGACCTGAACTTACAATAGATGAGGTCAAAAAAGGATACCAACTAGCAAATGAAAGAACTTGGTGTTGAAAGAGTTGGTGCTACTGCAACAAAAACAATACTTGATGAAGCAAAAAATAGATTCCAAGAATAACTTTGTAAATAAATAGGTGATGATTTATATGAATAAAAAGAAAATACTATTAGATACTGATATTGGAGGAGACATTGATGATGCTTTTTGTTTGGCTTACCTATTAGCTAACCCTGAGTGTGAACTTTTGGGCATTACTACTGTAAGTGGTGAAGCTGAAAAAAGGGCAATGATGGCAAGTGCATTATGCTATGCTTCAGGGAAGGATATACCTATTTATCCGGGGATAGAAGAACCATTATTTACAGAGCAAAAACAAGCAATTGCTCACCAAGCCATAAGACTTAACAATTGGGAATATAAAGATAAATTTGAAAAAGGATATGCTATTGAATTCTTACGAAAAATAATAAGAGAAAATCCAAATGAGATTACATTATTAGGAATAGGACCCTTAACAAACATTGCAGTTCTTTTTATGGTTGATCCAGAAATACCTTCATTACTTAAAGAATTGGTTTTAATGGCAGGTTACTTTGATAATGAAAATAATATAAAAGAAAATAATTGGAATGTACTATGTGATCCTTATGCAGCATACAAAGTTTATAGTGCTGACGTTAAATTACTTAAATCAGTAAGTTTTGATGTAACTCAAAAGGTCAAGATGAATTTATCTGAAATAGATAAAAAGATAAGTGATATTAATAGTAGTAAATCTGATATTTTGAAAGTAGTACTTGATTTTGCGTCAGTTGAATCTAACCATGAGGTAACTTTTCATGATCCACTAACTGCAGTTACTATATTTAATAATAATGTTTGTACATTTGCAAAAGGTAGAGTGACAATAAGTTTAAAAGATGAAAGTTTTAGTGATACATTGTGGGAACCAGATAATCTTGGCACTCATGAATTAGCCTTAACAGTTGATAGTCAGCTATTTTTTAATGAGTATTTTTCTGTTTTTAACATTTAATAATAATATTATTAAAAAGTTATAATAAAAAAAGACTTTTTTAAAATAGTGGTTGACAAAGAGAAAAAGAACAGCTATAATAAATAACTGTCGCTGCCGACAAGGTAGAGGCAAAATGAGACAAAAAAAGTGGTTGACAAACGAAAAAGAAGAGTATATAATCTATACTTGCCGCTGATAAAGCGGTGAAAGAAGCTAGAAAATTAAACAGTAGTTGAAATGAATGCTCTAT
>JBGGOQ010000011.1 GCA_041320695.1 Caldicellulosiruptoraceae bacterium PP1
TTAGTCATTAATCGTCAAAAATAATCAAAATATAAAATGATATTTATTTTTCTTTATAATTCTTTAATTTTCTTAAAATTAATAATTATTTTATATTATTTATTAAAATATATTGTTGGAATTTTGCCTATATAAACTTGTTCAACCAAAGGTATTTTTTGATTATACGTAGTTTTCTTTTTTGAGTGTGATAATAATAGTACACATTCAACATTTAAATCTAAGTTTAATCTATGAATTGTTTGGTTTATTCCTGCTGACAAAAATTCTGATTTTACCTTTGGAGAAATAATATTTATAGAAATTATTTGTGCTGTTATTTCTGGTCCCATATCTATAAAAAATACATTACTGAAAAAATACCCAAATTTTAATTTTATTTTAATTGGATATAATTGATTCAATTTTTTATTTATATTTAAAATAAGTTGAGATATAATTTTGTTTATTTTTAAATTATCTATGGTAACAATATCAATACCATTATTTGTACTTTTTGAAATAACAAATTGATCATAACTAATATTATTTGCGTTTATTAAATTTAAGATCTGATTGTTTATTATTTCAGTCACTATTCCTTTAGATTTAATTACAAATACTTCTTCAAATTTATTTTCAATATAATATGATAGCACAGTGAAAACAATGATTAGAAAAATTAAAATAAAAGCCAAAAGAATTAATATCCTTTGGCGTCTAATTTTATTATAATTGTAAAACCTCATTTTTTTATACTATATTCATTATTCAATAATATTTTATTATATAATTTTTGTTTTAGACATATTTTTTATATTTTTCACTTAAAATCATATTTTGTATTATATCTTTTATCTCAGCATCTCTTGATTTATGACATATTAAAATTGCATCATCTGCCGAGACAAGTATTATATCCTTAATTCCAATGGATGTAACAAATTTATCTGTAAAAAAAATACAATCTGAAGTATCTACAGTAACTGCATCTCCTCTAATTACATTACCTTTTTCGTCCTTTTTCATAATTCTTTCAAATGCACGCCATGTCCCAATATCGTCCCAATCAAAATCTCCTTCTATAACATATAACTTCTTAGTTTTCTCCATTATAGCTTTGTCTATTGATATTTTTTCTAATTGCTCATATTCTTTATTTAAAATACTAACATACTCGTCTTTCCCAATACTTGAATATATTTTCATAAAAGTTTTGTAATAATTAGGTAAATACTTTTTTATTTCATTAAATAGCATATCAGACCTTACAATATAAATACCACTATTCCATAAAAATCCTTTTTCGATTAGCCTCATAGCTATTTTTAAATCAGGTTTTTCAATGAACCTTTTTACTTTATATAATTTTTCATCAATTTTTTTATCTCTTTCAATATAACCATAATTGGTCTCAGGTCTGGTCGCTTTTATTCCAAATGATATAATATACCCTTGTTCAGCTAATTTGTACCCTGTTGAAATACATGATATAAAGTTAGCTTCATTTGATATAAAATGATCAGATGGAAAAAATCCAATTACTGATTTTGGATCTTTTTTTAATAAATATGTTGTAACTAAACCTACACACGCAGCAGTTTCTTTTCTGTCAGGTTCAATTAAAATATTACTTTGTTTTATATGAGGTAATTGTAGCTTTGCTTGTTCATAATAATCTTTATGGGTAATAATATAAATTCTTTCTGAATCAATGATTTTAGATATTCTATCATATGTTAATTGCAAAAAACTTTTGTTTCCAAATAACTGCAAAAATTGCTTCGGAAAGGTTCTTCTACTTTGGGGCCACAGTCTAGTTCCTTGACCTCCAGACAAGATACAGGCATAGAACATATATTTATACTTCTCCTTGAATTAGCTCAATAGACATTCTCCAGTACCCGTCTTTTCCTTCATAAATTTTATTATCTTTTGTAATAAATTCACTAAATCCAAAAACTCTTGCATTGTTTTGATCTTCCTCAGAAAATTCACCAGGCAATAATATTTCAATCTTATCATTTCTTTTTGAGGATCTTAAGCCAATGATAATATAGCCATAATTACCAATTAACTTTAAAACAAATGGGCTCGAAAGCATATATAAAAATGGATGATATTGTGAAACCTTATATACATCTTTTTTATCAATTTTTACCCATTTGACTTTATCACCAGAAAAAGGTTTATGTTTCTCACCTATTTCTTTAAGTTCATTAAAAATTCTTCTCCAAACCTCCTTATTACCAAATTCTAAAACATTAAATCTATTCTCTATTTCTTCACGATTTTCTATTTCATCTTTCTTGTCATCTTCATTAGTTTTATTTACCTCAATTATTTGTTCATCAATATCTTTATTAAAATCTAAATTACTATTATCAATTTGAATAATACTGTTTTCTTTATCTGCATTTACATCATAATTTCCTTCAATTTTTAAATTATCTTCATCTATTAATTTTATTTCATCTTTTCCTTCTTGTTTTTCACTTTTTTCATAGTCAGCTATGTCTATATTGCTTAATTTTATATCTTCTACTTTAAATCCTATTTTTTTCTCTTCATTCTTTTTTTCATGAGCTTTATTAAAATAACTAAGAATATCTTTTTCTATATTGAAAAGGTTATTCCCATCTAATTCACCTATTAAAAGGCAATCTATTTTGTCTTTTTTTTCTTTTGCAACTAAAAATCCTATAATTTCATTGAATGGAATTCCTGTAGTAAATACATTCGAGCAATTTGTAGAAAGATAATGTTCTAATTTACCCTTTTTAGGTTTAGGTAATGATGTTAAATAAATAGGTAAATATGATGATTGTTTAATTATAGCATAAAAATTTAGCTTTTCCTCGTCAACAAAAACAGATTGCAATACCAAATCAAATTCCAAAATATTACCTATTTTTTGAAGCTTTATATAACCGTTTGGTATTAAATCTTTTCTTGTTTCTATCCCTTTAAGTATAACTACTTGTCTTGTAAATGAAACTCTATCTAACAAAATAAAAACCTCCTTCATATCCTTTGTAACAGTATATGAAGGAGGAAAGTTTTTGTGATATTATTATAGTTTTTCTACAAGTTTTTGATTAAATTCTTTTAATTCTTGTGGTAGCTTAACACCAAATTGTGATAAAAATTCGTTTTGCATTTTAGCTTCTTCTTTCCAAAGATCCACATCAATATTTAATAGATCTTCTACAGTCTCTTTACTAATATCCAGCCCATCTAAGTAAAGATCATCAACAAAAGGAACATATCCAATTGGTGTTTCCTTTGCAGATACTTTACCTTCACATCTTTCAATAATCCATTTTAATACCCTTAGATTTTCACCAAATCCTGGCCATATGAATTTGCCATTCTCATCTTGTCTGAACCAGTTCACATTAAATATTTTTGGTGGATTTTTAATTTTCTTACCCATGTTAAGCCAATGAGCAAAATAATCAGCCATATTATATCCACAGAATGGTAACATTGCCATTGGGTCACGTCTTACAACACCTACTTTACCCATAGCTGCAGCTGTTGTTTCAGAAGCCATTGTAGCTCCAACATAAACACCATGATTCCAATCAAATGCTTCGAATACTAATGGAGCAACTTTTGCACGTCTTCCACCAAAAAGAATAGCTGATATTGGAACACCATTTGGATTTTCCCATTCCTTTGATATTGATGGACATTGTGAAGCTGGTGTTGTAAATCTTGCATTTGGATGAGCACCTTTTTCTCCATTGTCTTTTGTCCATGGTCTTCCGAGCCAATCTATACCTCTTTCAGGTGCTTCACCATCCATTCCTTCCCACCAAACTGTTCCATCTTCTTTTAGTAGTACATTTGTAAATATTGTATTTTTCTTCACTGTTTCCATAGCATTTGGATTTGTTTTGTAACTTGTTCCTGGAGCAACACCAAAAAATCCTGCTTCAGGATTTATAGCCCATAGTCTTCCATCTTCACCAATTCTGAGCCATGCAATATCATCACCAACAGTCCAAACTTTATATCCTAATTTTTTTAATGGTTCTGGTGGAATTAACATAGCCAAGTTAGTTTTTCCACATGCACTCGGAAAAGCTCCTGCAATATATGTTACATTTCCTTTTGGATCTTCAACACCTAAAATTAACATATGTTCAGCAAGCCAGCCTTCATTTTTAGCCAAGTAACTTGCAATTCTTAAAGCAAAGCATTTTTTGGAAAGAATAACATTTCCACCATATCCTGAATTTACACTTAAAATAGTATTATCTTGTGGAAAGTGACAAATATATCTCTTTTCTGGATCTAAGCTTGCTTTTGAATGTAGTCCTTTTACAAAATCAGCTGAATCACCTAAATGTTGTAATGCAACATTCCCTATTCTTGCCATTATTCTAAGGTTAAGAACAACATAAATGCTATCTGTTAGCTCAATTCCAACCTTTGAATATGGTGATCCAACAGGCCCCATTAAGTAAGGAACAACATACATTGTTCTACCTTTCATTGAACCATCAAACAAAGCAAAAAGCATTTTATAAGCTTCATCTGGATCCATCCAGTTATTATTAGGTCCTGCTTCTTCTTTTGTTTTTGTACAAATAAATGTTCTGTCTTCTACTCTGGCAACATCAGATGGATGAGTTCTGTGCAAATAGCACCCAGGAAGTTTTTCCTGATTTAATTCCATTAATTCTCCACTTTCAACAGCTTGTTTTGTAAGCCTTACTTTTTCTTCTTCACTTCCATCAATCCAAACAATATTATCTGGCTTTGTTATTTTAGCCATTTCGTCAATCCAATTCAACACTACTTGATTAACTTTTATATCCAACAATAAAAACACCACCTTGCAAGATTTATATTTTCAAATTGCATTTTAGAGTATATTATACTATATATTATACTAAAAAGTCAAAGGATTGTTAAATATTTGTTGAAAAAATGAAATTTTAAATAGCTTTTATTTCATATTTTTCACAACAGTATAATAAAGTGTTAAATAATTTTCAACAGTTAAATTTTCGGCTCTTAAATTGGGATCTATATTTGCTTTATCTAAAATTCTTTCAATTTTATCTTTTTCAATATCCAGATTTATACTTAAAGCATTTAAAATTGTTTTTCTTCTTGTATTAAAACATGCATGAACTATACTAAAAAACAAAGCTTCATCAATATCTGGTATATTATCTTTAAATTTTGCTTTTATAACTGCTGAATCAACATCAGGTTTTGGATAAAAGACATTCTTGCTAACCATAAATTGATCCACATAATCGCAATAAAAGTTAAATGAAACAGTTAATATCCCATATTCCTTTGTATTAGGTTTTGCAAGTATCCTTTGAGCCACTTCTTTCTGAATCATAATTGTGAAAGAGTCAATTAATTTTCTATTTTCAAAAATCTTAAATAATATTTGAGATGTAATATAATACGGAAGATTCCCCACTATTATTAATTTGTCCTTCTTGAGATTATGAAAATCAAACTGTAAAATGTCTTCATTTATAATATTTACATTTTGTAATTCTTTTGTAACTTCTAATAATACATTTAGTATTTTCTTATCTATCTCAACAGCATATACTGAATTCGCAATCCGAGATAGAAAAACTGTTAAAGTTCCTGGACCTGATCCAATTTCAATTACATCTTTACCTACCACATCAGCAAGATTAACAATCTTTTTTACAACATTCTCATCTATTAAAAAGTTTTGTCCAAGTTTTTTATCAGCAGATAGATTATATAAATTTAGTAATTTTATAAGTTCTGTTTTTGTTATAGCAACCACCCTCTATATTTAAAATAAAAGGTTCTGAAGATTATTCTCCAGAACCATTATCTTACTTAGGTTCAGCTTTTTTTGTAACCTCTTTTACAGCCCATTTATATACTTTAAGCTTTACTTTATCAGCACCTACTTCGATTGTTATTGTATCATCTTTGATACTAACTATTTTGCCTATAATTCCACCTGTAGTAACTACTTCATCCCCAACTATTAGTGAATTTAACATTTCTCTAAATTGTTTATCCCTTCTTCTTTGAGGAACTATAAGCATTACATAAAATAAAACAAACATTAATACTATAGGTAGAATAAATTGTGTAATTAATGCTGCAGCAACAGAACCTGATGCTGGTTGATTTTGAGCACTATTAGTTGACGCATATACTAAATCAAAAAGAAAACCCATAAAATTTAACCTCCTAAAAAATTGGTCTTTTTGTTCAATAAACAAGAATATTATATCAACCTGACATAATATGTGCAACAAAATTTATTAATGCCTAAATAGCACTTTTTCATTTTGAAATACTTTAGTAGAAAAGTTAATTGCAATAACCACATAAACAAGTGAAGAACCTATAAATGCAAATAAATGTAAGATATTTACTTCATTTAATATAAATTCTTTGAAAATTGCTATAGAGTTCATTATAGGAATAATATAATAGCTAAATGGGATTTCATTAGGCATTTTATACATTGTCAAAAATGCAGGAATCAATACAACAAAAGATAAAGGTGATAAGTATGTTTGTCCTTCTTTAAAACTTCTTGCATACGCACCTAACGCTACTTCAATGGCTGAAAAAATTATAGCAGTTAGCAATATCGATATAATCATCAATATAGAAACTTCAATTGATAATTTATAGCCATCAAAAATCCCTTGTCCATTACCTGTATCTATTATATGTGGTATAGCTAAAAAAGAAGCAATAAGTCCTAATAAAGTTGACAAACCACCAATTATAGACATAATTGCAACTGCTAAATATTTTGCCGTAATAATCGAGGATCTGGAACAAGTAGTTGAAAGAAGTGGTTCTAAAGTTCCTCTTTCTTTTTCTCCAGCTGTTAAATCAACTGCTGCATTGATGCCTCCTGTTGCAATCCACATTACTAAAAACATTGGAATAAGTAAAGAAAGAAATGATCCTGCAGTTTTTTGTGGTGGAGCAACATTTACAGTATCAATATTTATAGGATCTAATATGTCAGGATTTATATTTTTGGATAATAACCTTGCCTTTATAATCTGTTTTGTATACTGATCTAATATACTTTTAATTATTGAAACAGTAGTTCCAGACTTTGGATCGGATTCGTTCATTTTTATTGTTAGTTGTGCTTTTTTTTCATTATTTATTTTTGTTTCAAAATTACTTGGTATTATTATTATAGCTTTTACCTTTCCATCTTGGAGAAGTTGTTCTGGATTCTTATCTGTAATAATATTAAAATCTGATTTAATCAAAAGTTCTAATAGAGATTTATTTTTACCTTCGTTAATTACTATAATAGGAGTTTTTTCTGGTTTTACATCTGTCATTTCTTTTGCACCTAACATAGAAAAAAGCATAATTATGGGCATCATCAACATAGGAAGAATTATTGATACTAGAAATGTTTTTCTATCTCTAAAAATATCCTTTAATTCTTTTCTAAGTATAATCATTACATGAGTTAAATTCATTATTCAGCACCTACCAATCTCATAAAAACTTCTTCTAAATTCTTGTTATTAAATTTATCTTTAAGTTGATCAACTGTTCCAATTTCCACTAATTCACCTTTATGTATTACTGCAATCCTATCGCATAGCTTTTCTACTTCACTCATAGTATGGCTGGAAAATATTATTGTCTTTCCTTCTTGTTTACAAAATCTAATAAAATCATGCACCTCTCTTGCCGATGTAACATCAAGGCTATTTGTGGGTTCATCAAAAAGCATTATCTGTGGATTGTGTATTATAGATCTTACAATACAAACCTTCTGTTTCATTCCTTTTGAAAGTTTTCCAGCTGGTTTATCTAAGAAATCAACCATATCAAACTTCTCAGCTAATTCCTTAATTCTATCATCTATTTCGCTTTTCTTCATATCATGAAGTTGTGCAAAATATTTAATGTTCTCTCTTGCTGTTAATCTATTATATAATCCGCTTTCACTTCCAAAAAGGATACCAATACTTTTTCTTATCTTTTCAGGTTCTTTTATTAAATCAATACCATTAATTACTGCTGTTCCACTTGTCGGTTTTATCATTGTAGAAAGCATCCTTAATGTAGTGGTCTTACCTGCACCATTCTCACCCAAAAGACCAAATATTTCTCCCTTATTAACTTTGAAACTAAGATTTGATACAGCCTTAATCTGTCCAAAATCTTTGCTCAAATTTATTAATTCTAACATCAATTACCTCCAATGAATAATTTTATAATTATTATAACAAATAATTGAGAATTTTCAATAAATATTAATAACTAATAATAATATATTTTGCTAACTTAATAAATTTATTAATAATTTAGATTTTGTCTTCTTCTATATCTTTTCTAATTTGTTCCATATATCTAAGCAAAAATCTTACGTTATGAATTGATAAAAGCATCGCTCCAAGTATTTCTTCTGCCTTAATTAAATGTCTTAAATATGCTCTTGTAAAATTTTTACATGTATAACAGTCACAGTCCTCTTCAATTGGCCTAAAGTCTTTTGCATATGTGGCATTTCTTACAATCATTCTTCCTTCTTTAGTAAATACCGTTCCGTTTCGAGCAATTCTTGTTGCGATAACGCAATCAAACATATCAACACCTCTTAAAACACCTTCATATAAACAATCAGGTGTTCCAACTCCCATAAGATACCTTGGTTTATCCTCAGGTAAAATAAGGTGAAGAACCTCTAACATTTCATACATAAGGTCTTTTGGTTCACCAACAGATAAACCTCCAATTGCATACCCAGGCAAATCATTTTCTATTGTCATCTTCGCACTTTCCTGTCTTAAATCTTTATAAACACCACCTTGAACAATCCCAAACAATGCTTGATTTTCTGTGTTTCTATGATGGTCCTTGCATCTTTTTAGCCATCTTGCTGTTCTTTGGATTGACCATTTTACGTATTCATGGTCTGCAGGATACGGAACACATTCATCAAAAGCCATAATAATATCTGAACCAATTATATTTTGTATATCTATAACCTTCTCTGGTGTAAAGAAATGTTTTGAACCGTCTAAATGGGATCTAAATTCCACACCTTCTTCTGTTATTTGTCTTAACTCATTTAATGAAAATACTTGAAATCCACCGCTATCAGTTAATATAGGTTTATTCCAATTCATAAATTTATGAAGTCCACCTGCTGCTTTTAATACATCAGTACCAGGTCTTAGATATAAATGGTAGGTATTTGCTAAAATTATCTGTGTGTTAATTTCTTCTAAATCTCTATGCATTATAGCTTTAACTGTTGCTTGTGTGCCAACTGGCATAAAAATAGGAGTTTCTATTACTCCATGCGGAGTATATAATCTACCACGACGAGCATTAGACTTTTTACTCTTTTTTATAACTTCAAATTTTATAGCCATTAGTATCTCCTTTCAAATAAACCTAATAATATATGCTTTATTATTTTATCATACCACTTTGTAAAAAAATAAACATTAATTATATTTTAACTGATTTTAGCTTACTTTGTTTATCATAGCCGTCTAAAGTTAAAATACAAAAAAAGCGGATGCCCAGCTTTTTTTAAAATTGGACATCCACTTTTTTCTTATAATTATTAAATAAATTTAAACTCAGCTTCTATTAAATCAACAGAGTTACCTCCAACAAATAGTTTAAATCTGCCTTTTTCAGCTTTATAACTCATATCAATAGTATAAAATTTAAGTTTTTCTTCTGTTATTACAAATTCTACTTTTTTCTTCTCACCGGGTTTTAAGAAGATTTTTTCAAATCCTTTTAGTTCTTTAACTGGTCTTGCAACACTTCCTGCAATATCTCTTATATACCACTGAACAATTTCAAAACCTGAATAATTTCCTATATTTTCTATTTCGACTGTCGCTATAATATTCTCACCATAAGTAAAACTTTCTTTATTTAGACTCAAGTTACTATACTTATATCTTGTATAGCTAAGACCATAACCAAATGGGTACAAAGGTTCATTAGGTATATCTAAAAAGCATGTAGTATATTTATTATCTTCACCAGGTATTTTGGGTCTTCCTGTGTTAAAAGAATTATAATAAACAGGGATTTGACCAACATTATACGGAAACGACATTGTAAGCTTTCCTGATGGATTAACGTCACCAAAAAGAATATCGGCTATAGCATTTCCTCCTTCAGTTCCTGGAAACCAAGCTTCTAATATTGCAGACATTTTTTCATTAAACCATTTTAATACAAGTGGACGTCCATTAAATAAAACAAGAATAACGGGCTTCCCAGCCTCAAGAATTTTTTCTGCTAATCGAATTTGATTATCAGGGATACTTATATCAGCTCTACTTGCTGCTTCTCCAGTCATATCTTCATCTTCACCTAAAGCAAGAATTATAACATCAGCTTCCTTGCATGCAATAAAAGCATTGTTTAATAACTGCTCATCATTAGTATCATACTGTTTTTGATTAAGTTTACATCCTTCTTCGACAATTAAATTATCTTTATAAGTTATTTTTGAAAGAATACCTTCTTTGAGTGTAATGCTATTTTCAGGGTCCCCTCTATCTGACCATCTTCCTAAAATATTTTTATTATCGCTATATGGACCTATCAATGCAATCTTGGCATCTTTTTTTAGAGGAAGTACCTCATCATTTTTAAGCAGTACCATTGAGTTTGCTGCTGCTTCACGTGCAGTCGCTCTGTGTTCAGGACATAAATGGTATTTTTTCTCAAGTTCCTCATCTGCTGTGCGATAAGGATTTTCAAACAAGCCTAACTTGTTTTTTAATGTTAATATCCTTTCTACTGCCTCATCAATAAGACTCTCATCAATTATTTTATTCTCTACCAAATTTTTAAGATAATTAGCGTAATTTGTTGACATCATTTCAATATCTATTCCTGCTTCTATCGCCTTTTTTGCTGCATCTTGTTTGCTTTCAGCAACCCCATTTATTAATATTTCTTCAACAGCATTCCAATCTGATATTGTAACTCCTTTAAATCCCCATTCATTTCTTAAAATATCTCTAAATAATTTTTTATTTGCAGACGTTGGTATTCCATCAATCAAGTTAAATGCAGACATTACCATTTCACAGCCTTGATCAATAGCTGCTTTATAGGAAGGTAAATAGAATTCATATAAAAATCTTTCTGAAATATCAACAGTGTTATAGTCCCTTCCTGCTTCACATGCACCATAACCAGCAAAATGTTTTACACAACAAGCTATCTTAAATATATCACTAAAAGAATTATCTCCTTGATATCCTTTAACAAATGCTTTAGCAAATTGGCTATTCAAATATGGATCTTCACCTGTTGACTCCATAACCCTTCCCCATCTTGGATCACGAACTAAATCTACCATTGGAGAAAATGTTACATGTATACCCGAAACTGCAGCTTCTTTAGCAGAAATTGAAGCACATTTCTCCACTAACTCAATATCCCAACTGCATGCTAATCCTAAAGGAATGGGAAAAATTGTTTTAAAGCCATGAATAACATCATCCATAAAAAGTAAAGGAATTTTGTTTCTATTGTTTTTCAAATACTCCTTTTGTATATTTTTAATTGTTTTTGCGTCATAAGCAGCTAATATACTTCCTGTATTATTAATTACATTTTTATCAATTTCCATTTCTTGAAGTGGACCTGTTAATTTTGTTTCAATATCATTTTGAAAAAATTCTGGTGTTAGTTGTTGTAATTGGTATATCTTTTCTTCTAAGGTCATATTCTTTATTATATTCTTAATTTCATTTAATTCCATGATTGTCCCCTCCGAAATTCCGTAATCTATTTAATAGCATTTTTTAGTGCATTATATATAAGGTTTCTTGTTTCAATAAACCAGTTATTATCTTTTGGGTACTCTGTAAATGTTATCTCACCATTCTTTTCTAATATATCCATTACAAAATTTCTTTCCTTAATTTTTTCTAATAGTTCACAAGCTCTAATATCTTGCATTACTTCTAACATTATCTTAAGTCTTATAGAACCTATCGGTTTGTTAGCACCTGGATATACTAAAAAGGCATCACCTGAAGGAAATGCTAATCCTGCGTCAGTCACTTTAAATGGGTCTATTTCATACAGTGATTTTTGTGAATACCAATGGTTAAATCCCCAGTGTAAAAAGCCTTTTATTCCATATTTATAAAGCTGGAAACCTAAAATTCTAGTTCTTAATGAAGGCATATTAAAAAATCTGTTTGAAAGCTTCTTATATTCACAACAGCAATAATATGCCCATATGTTTTCAACGTTATTTTCAATAAATTTATTAATATGTTCTGTTGAAACAACAGGTATATCAACAAGACCTTTTTTATAAAACTCATAATCTGATAAGGCTTCAATAATTGGAAAACGAGAGTTAATTAATTTCCTTGCATTTTCATACTCATTAATATTATATAGCCCCGGTTCATCTGATATATGAAAATAGACACTATTCTCAAGATTGTGAGCATAAATAAATTTACTTAATTCATCAAGAAATTGCCCTAAAAATTGACTATACTCATTTGAATTTGCATCAGTTTCCCAACCAAATATTTTCTCTTCTTTTCCATTTACCTCAGCAATTATTTTAGGAGCATGCTTAGCTCCCCACTGAGTAAATAAATGTGAAAATTCAAAATATTTTATACCTTTTTCTCTACAAAGATTTATCCATTTTTCTAATAATGAAAAGTTAAATATATATTGATTACCTATTTTTTTAATTTTAACTAATTGTACAGTAGGTCTTTCGTGGCCAATTTCTGTTTCAAGCGGTGGAGTAAATAAAGGGGTAAGTATCATATTCATTCCATGTTCAACATAGCATTCTATATATTTCTCAATGATTTCAAAGTGCTCCTCTGAAAATATATCTACATTGTACCATGTTGCCAAGCAGTCTAAATAGAACCATTCAGTATGTATTATCTTTTGCTCTGGTAATATTTTATCTATGATTTCTAACTCAAAACTGCACGAATTTAAAAAGTTATTTTGTTCATCATAAAAAATAAGTTTAACTTTATGAATACCTGGGTTTAACTCCTTAGGTATATTTATGCTTACCCATATTGCTCTCCATTGGTTTGGAGGTACAGAAATATATCTTTCAATTGGATAAAGAGGGTCAGGATAAAGACCTGGAGTAGATCTTAATATAAAATCATCATGGTCAGAATAACAAGGTAATTCTGATGGAACAAGTCCAACATTGTAAATACTGATATATTCTCTAAGATCTGACTCCACTAATATTGTTATATTTTTCATTAAGCTATTTGACTTATATGCAACTTGAAAATTAAAAACTTCACCTTTTAGTGCTGAAGCTTTAATAAATTCTTCATCAGGTTCTTTATCAGGAAATACTTTAACAAGCGAACTTACTAATTTCGTGTTAAATTTTTCTGATGCAGCAGAAAGAAGCATATTTCTTATATTCTCAAATTGTTCAATATTCTCATTTACATTGTCAAAAGATTTTATACAATAATCTACAATATCTTTTGCTAATGAGCTATTTTTTCTTTCTAATATTTTTAATATTTCGAAGTCTTCAATACCTGATCTCATAGCCTCTAAACGCATACTTCCCCAAGGCTTGCCATTTCCTGGGTAGGTAATATGTGTATCACCAGGTGGAAAAAATATATCTTTTTGATTAAATGGATCTTGGTTATTATCACAAAAATTCAATCCCCAATGAAGATATCCACTTAACTTATATTTAAAATTTCCCCAGTGTAAATATCTTGTTCTAATCAAAGGCATATCTAGTAATCTATTTAAATAATAGCCTCCTGGTAAGCAGCAAGTATAGAACCATAATTCATCACCATTCTGTCTTTTTCTTTCAAATTCAACTATATTTTCTTGATAATAAACATTTTTAGGTATCCATATATCTACTGCCCCATCTAAGTCATAATACTCTACCGCTTCAATTATTTTTATACCTGGTAGAAATTTACGTACAATACCTGATAGAACTCTATATTCTGTTGAACATGCCTCAGTTGGCTCATCTGCCACATGTTGAACTGTTATATTGTACCACCCGTTTTCTTTTAGAAAATTCTTCCAAGCAATTAAAAATTGTGAAATAAAATCATATCCTTCGTCTGTGAGAGCATTTACAATATTCCCACAACAATTTACTACAAAGTATGAATCTTTAAAATTTTTTCGAAAAGCTATAGGGCCACCTTCAATATATTTGAACCCTAGACCAAGATATAATTCAATAAATCTTTTAGTTCTACTAAAATCAAAAATATATCTTCCATTTGCATCTTTTTTTACAATTGTTAAATCAATAGAAACCCAAAAATGTGTTTGTCTTACTCGTCTCATTAGTAATCCATAAAGTTTTATCATTTTCCAATGCTCTTCTGACCATATCTCCAAATTATGTTGTGTTGCCATGTTTTCTATATTAAACCAATTAGAAATATATAAATTTTCATTTTCTGGTATTATTACATCAAATACTTTTATACTAACTGGTATTTTTTCAATTTCATCTCCTAACTTAATGCAAACATCAAATTCATAAATTCCTTCACAAAGTTCTTTGTTAATTTTAAATGCAATATAAAATGCTTCTGTTTCTTTATTTGTATATTCATTTTCTTCAAAAGGTTTTAAAGCATCGAATACTCTAAATGGTGCTTTTCTGGTTGTATAACCTTCACATAATTCACCTTCTTGTAAGCAAAAACCTATTGGACCAGTATTTTTCTCAACTAAGACATCTATGAGACGATAAATTTCATAGTTAATATGTTTAGGGCTTGTAATTTTTATTTGAACCTCTTTATTTATCTCAACATTATTTAATAATATTTGGCATGAAGTATAACCTCCTCTTGCTGAAGTTAGCCTTATTGATTTATTTCCTGTTATATCAACCTTACTATCAGGAAATAACCATTCATTTGAACTTTTAATTTCAAAAATCACAAAGAACATCTCCTTAAATAAAAATATTATATTAATTAACTTAATTAATTAAATTTTATGATATGATATTATTATTGTCAACAATTAGATAATAAAAAAGATATGGTGTTGCTCCTAACAAAAATAAAAAGCCCTTGAAATTAAGGACTTTTGTTAATTTTTATTTTCTAAATTGCAATATTAAATGCAACACTTTTTTAAAAGTAACTGGAAATTACAAATTAATTAGAACAACAAACAAATCTTTTACATAATCGCTTTCTTTGCTTTGTATTATAAAAATTAAACCAAATCGAGTTTTCCTCTCTGTAAGTGTTACTAATACACTATCTGAAGAACGCTTGCCTATTAAGGTATCTATTTCCCAATGCCCAAATTCTTCTCTGTTATTTACAATTTGTGGCCTTTCTTCTATGCTCTTGCCCTTTGGTTTCCTCTCTACAGTATCCAACCACTGCATCCACTGACCATTTCTCTTTTTTAATCTTCTCCTCTGTAATCTTTAAAAATTCCTCTACTTCTAATAGTTTTTTTCCTACAGCACTTGTTCTGTTCTTATCATAAACAGCCTGGCCTGTTTGTGCAAAATACTTTTTATATGTACTCAAATCACTCCTCATTTGTGTTATAGTTCCTCGCTTTATCTCTCGTGATATAGTACTTGCATTTCTCCCTAATCTTTTTGCTATTTCTCTTATGCTTAGTCCTACTTCTATTAGCTTTTCTATCGTTCCTCGTTCTGCTTCACTTAGATGTTTAAACTTTCTTCTTCTTGTGGTATTATTATTATGAGCCATAGTTCACCCTCCTGTGCATGTTTTTGTCTTAACAACTAATATCATACACAGTTGGTGGCTATGGCTTTAATATTTTTTACCCTTTTGCATTTAATTTTATAACTAACAATATTTTTTCCCCACCTATAAGTCAAAAAAATTAATTACCATTATTCAATTGTTTTTTAGAATCATCAACAATAGACTTTATTACACCTTCTCTTTGTTTCATCCTGTAACTTTCACCTTTGATAACTACAAAATGACAGTGATGAACAAACCTATCTAAAATAGCTGTGGCCAAAACTGGATCATAAAATATCCTCGGCCACTCCTCAAATACTTTGTTTGTTGTTATTATTATTGATCCCCTTTCATACCTTTTCTATTGAATTGAAAACTTCTTTGGGAACTTTCTTAGTTGTACCATGTATTCTTACATTTGCAACATTTTCAAGCCAGTTTCTTGAACCAACAGGGACGGTTCTGGCTTTCCATATTTTCCTATATGAGCCAGTTGATATGGCTTAAAAAGAAGTTTATGAATGGTTTGTTTTTCGTACAAGTGAGCCAGTCAGAACCGTCCCCTTTGGTTAAAAGGTATGAGTTTTTAGTCATTAAATAAATCAAAGAATCATATATTTTTTGTGTGATAAATTGTAAACAAGGAGGAGTTAATATGGCAACGATAGTGATGAAAGCGGATCTAGAATGGTTTAATAATGTAAAAAATCATTACAATCAACAAAGGATAATTTATGTAAACTATTGGAATGTAAACAACCCAGCACCAGCTAAACTTCAAGAGGGAGACAAAGTATATTTTTATGTTGATGATGCTCAAAACGGTTTAATTAATATAGTAGCAGAAGGTACATACATAGAAAATATTTATAACAGAAATATAATAGATATTAAGAGAAAAATGAGTGTTAAAGATGTATTTAGATTATATGGCTTAGCTAATGGTATGGACATAGATGATTATGAAATGGATAGATTTGTTACATTTTTAATTTCATGCACACAAGTTAGGTTAAAAAAAGAGGATGAAATATATTGTACACTAGTAACAAAATTAAACTTCAATGATAAAAAGATATATAATTATATTCAAGATGGACATAATTCAATGAGTGCTCAAGGTTACCTTTATGTCAATAATATAAATAATATTAAAGATGTATAATAATATAAATAAATCAAAGCACGCAGTTTACAAGATATTTGTAAACTGCGTTTCTTTATAAGGTATAATTTAATTGAATACACAAAAATATTCACACACCCAACTTTTTTAATATGGTAGACTAAACTTCCAATCTGAAAACATTTTTATTTAGCCCCAGGTTACATTTTCACTAATCGAACGGCTCTCCTCTTGAGCAAGGCTTGACATTATCTAGATTAAAAGTTCACCTTTAATATTCACAGTATATATAAGTAATATTGCTGCCATTTCAAAAAATTAAAAAAGCCCTGATTTCTCAAGGCTTCTATCCATCGTATCAATGAATTGTTCAATTTTGGTGGAGGCGAGGGGATTTGAACCCCTGTCCGAAGGCATCGAACCTCAAACCTCTCCGGGTGCAGTCAATGTTTTAGTTTTCATCAATAAATCGCCCATTGGCAGGCTATTTATTGACTATCTCAGGATTTGTTCCACAAAAAAGGCCTGAGAAACCTAATTTGTGGTTCCCCACATAGGTTGACGCCCATCACATTAGCTGTGGGCACTAATGGTGGACGTTAGCTGCACTTAGGCAGCTAAAGCTAATTCTTGTCTATCAGCAGTTATTTTTCATCTCGATTGTTTATAGTGGACCCGAGAAAACCACTACCCGCTATTTGAAATCCGCCTACCCCCGTCGAATTCCAAACACGCCCCCTATTTTAAATATTCTTTCATCTTTTTGCGAATCTCCATGTCAGCATCCCTTTTGGCAATAGCCTCTCTTTTGTCATAAAGTTTCTTACCTTTTGCTATTGCTAATTCCACTTTTATTCTACCTCTTCTTAAGTATATTTTCAATGGTACTAATGTGTAACCTTTTTGTTGAATGTATCCAATAATCTTGTTTATTTCATATTTGTGAAGAAGAAGTTTCCTATCTCTCATAGGGTCAACATTAAAAATGTTACCCTTTTCGTAAGGACTAATATGCAAATTATACAAAAACACTTCTCCTTTCTCAACCGAAGCAAAACTATCTTTTAGATTTACATGCCCAAGTCTTACTGATTTTACTTCAGTTCCTTTAAGCTCAATTCCAGCTTCATAAGTTTCTTCAATAAAATAATCGTGATAAGCTTTTCTATTGGTAGCTATTACTTTTATATCATCAGTACTTCCCATAAATTATCATCCTTAATGACAAAATTGCATTATATTATTATACTAAATTCTTTTTAATCTTTCAATAGTTGCTATATATTCTCATCCTTTTGCTGCTTTTTCATAAAACATTTTTAATCATACCATATTACTTTTTAATGAATATATTTTGACATATTAAAAAAAGGGCATTTATTTCATTCTGCCCCTTTCATCTTAAAACTCTATTACAATTGGTGGGTTACCTGAAAAATCAGATATCTCCGCTTTTCCATGTTCAATAAAAAACACTTCAAAAATTGGATTATCGCCAGATTTATATATCCTTTTTATTCCTTCATTCCTATCTAAAACCTCTTGTTTTATTGATACATCACTAGTAAATTCAGCTTTTCCATATAATCTAATTGTTTTACCATCACTTGTCATACATGAAAATGCTACATTAGGGTTTTCTTTCATTTGCTTATAAACCTTTTTTGTATTAGCTGTACAAAAATAGAGTTTCCTATCTTTTGCAAATTGGAATTGCCAAGGTCTCACGTCTGGTTTGCCATTATCTACTGTTGCAAAATCACCATTTTGCTTTTCTTTTAAATACTCAAGTAGTTTATCCATTTTAATTCCTCCATTCAAAATTGTATTGAAATAATGCCTTCGTGTTTTATAATAAAGTCATAGGTATTTTTTTTGCAAGTACGATAATTTTTCTTACATAGTTCTTTTTTTCTTAATAAAGGCTAATATAAGTTTTATATTAATGGGCCTTGAATATAAAAGCCAAATAAATTCTGATTAAAAAAGGTGGAAACAATAATGTCATTTCTTAAATTTTTTGGTTGTGGGAATGCTTTTAGTATTAATGAAGAAAATACATCTGCATATTTTACAATAAAAGATGCTTTTTTTCTTATTGATTGTGGTGGTACTGTTTTTAAAAAAATAATAAAAAAACAATTATTGGTAAAATATAATTCTGTTTATATAATATTGACACACACACATTTTGATCATATAGGCTCTTTAGGTGACTTTCTTTTATACCTATATTTCATCAAAAACATAAAGCCAATTATCATATTCCCTGATATAGATGCAATTAAAAATATATTACATTTATGCGGTATTGATGATAAAATTTATCAGATCGTTAAGCCAAGTAAAAATTCTTATTTAATAAATGAGTATAACTTGACGATACAATATGTAAGACAAAATCATATAGCTTCTTTGAATTGTTTTGGATATATAATAAATTTTGATAATTATAGGATATTTTATAGTGGTGACTCAAGAGATATAAATAATTATATTTTAGATAGATTCCTTAGTAATGAAATCCAATATTTTTATCAAGATACATGTTCATACAAAAATCATCTACATTTATTTATTGAAGATCTATTTGAATATATACCCCTAAATTTTAGAAATAAAGTATATTGTATGCACTATGATGATAATTTGAATCATGAATGGGTTATAAAGAATGGATTTAATATAGTAAAAAGTATATAACCAAGGGGTTGTTAATATATTATGAATAATGATGCTCAAAGTGAAATTAATAGATTAAAAGATATAATTAAGGCTCTAAATAACATTGGAATATTAATTATTAAACAAAAAGATATTGATGAAATTCTTAAAATTATTTTAAATGAATCACTAAATATTACTTCAAGTGATGGTGGAACTATATATTTAGTTGAAGAAGAAAACAAAAAGAAATATTTAAAAATAAAACATTCAATGAATAGATCAGTTAATTTTAATTTTATTGGTGAAAGGATTTTAGTAGATGAAAATAGCATAGCTGGTTATGTTGCTCTAACGGGTAGTCCAGTTATAATTAATAATTTAGATAAAAAAAATAACAATTTTTCTTTTCATCAGTATAAAGATTTTGATGAAAGATTAAATTATAAAACAGTTAACCTTATGACTATACCTATGGTAGATCTAAGAGGAAATGTAATTGGTGTTCTTCAAATTATTAATAAAAAGGTAGATAATACCATTACATTAGATAAAAATACAGTTTCTAAATTTGTGATTGATTTCACTGATGATGATAAAGAATTGATAATTAATTTAAGTTCACAAGCAGCAATTTTAATTGAAAGATTATTACTCTATGATAAAATAGAAAAAAATACAGCAAATACAAGACATGCATTAGTCAGTATATTTAATTCTATGAGGCAGGTTATAGCTAATCTAAGCGAAGATTTGCTTATTGAACAGGAAGAATTTAAAAGATATGCAACTTTGGATGCTTTAACTGGACTTCTTACAAGAAGTGAAGGTCTATCAATGCTTGAAAAACAAATTCAATTGGCAAAGATAAATGATATCCACTTTGTTGTTGGTTTTCTTGATGTAAATAATTTGAAAACTGTTAATGATACTTATGGACATCAAGAAGGAGATGAAATGCTTAAAATTGTCAGTAAAATACTTCAAGAAGTTGTTAGAAGTTATGATATAGTTTTCAGATATGGAGGAGATGAATTTGTTATAATCCTTCATAAAGCAACATTAAATGAAGCTAATATTGTTTGGAATAGAATTCAAAATAAAATAAATGATTTTAATTCTTCAACTTCGAAACCATACAAAATATCAGTTAGCCATGGTTTCTCAGAATTTGATCCTGCAAGTAATTTATCTTTAGATGAATTAATTAAAATAGCTGATGAAGAAATGTATAAAGATAAAAGAAAGCAAAAAGGCCTTTCGTGAAATTTAAGAGAGGCCTTTTCTATATAATAAAGGAGTTTGAGGGGTTTTCAATATTATCTTGCTAAAGCATATCGTGAAAAATGATCGGCAATAAAATTAAACTTTTTAATATTTACTTCAGTATTTTTCCCTAATGTTTTATCATAAATAAATCCTTTGTAATTATCTACTCGAATATGAACATGTTTATCAAACTTTTCAACATCTGGTCTAAACTCAATATATACTGTTCCATTTTCTGCATAAATCTCTGCATTTAATGTAATTTGATTAATATTTGCTGGTAGTGAATTCTTTTTAAATTCTATTTCAACAAATCCAACATTAAATTTCCCACCATCATTTGTAACTGTAAAGGTATTACTAAATGTAATTGGATTATCATCGGCAAATGCTATTGACATAGATAAAAATAGTAAAGTAATTAATAAAATTGCTGATAACCTTTTGAACTTAAACATTCTACACACCTCCAAAATATAAATAATTAAAAAAGCACCGTGACTTTTGTCAGGTGCCATATATATTGAAATATGCTATTTTGAAGGTTGCATAAATCAATATATGTTTCGGCAACCTGGCAATCATAGGTAAAAAACCCTTAGACCCATGGCTTTGCGTCCTTACCTTTCGGTAAGTTTGCTATTGTCGACATATAATATTAACAGATGTATAATAAAATTATCAAATATATATTACAATAATATTATCGTTTATTTTTTTATAAATTTCAAGTGTTTTTTTATAATTTTTAGGGGATGAAATTATGATTTGTTTCAACTGTGGATATAAGCTCCCATCAACAGATATAAATACTTGTGTTATATGTGGTATGAAATTTGCTTTTGCCTGTAAATCATGTGGTTTTCCAAATCCAAAATATGCAAATTATTGTTTTAATTGTGGTGCAAAAATAATTCTAAAAAATAATTCTGAACTAGAATATAATGAATCAATTAAAAAAGTTGCAGTTTTGTTTGCTGATATTTCAGGTTTTACAAAGTTATCAGAAAAAATGAATCCAGAAGATTTAAAAATTCTTATAGATAATTTCTTTGAATATGTAACAAAGCCCATTTATCAATATGAAGGAACAATAGATAAGTTTATTGGAGACTGTGTTATGGCAGTTTTTGGAGTAAAAATATCACATATTGATGATGCTAAGAGATCTGTTTTATGTGCATTAAGAATGTTAGAATTAACTAATGAATTTTCAAAACAACACAATATTGATCTAAATATATCAATAGGTATAGATTACGGTATTGTATCAGTAGGTAACGTTGGAGGTCTTTATGACAAGGATTACACTGTTATAGGTGATGTTGTAAATACAGCTCAGAGGCTTCAGTCAGCATGTGAAAAAGGTAGAATTTTAGTATCTGAAAATATTTATGTCGAAACAAGTAAAACATTCATATATTCGAATCCCCTTTCAATAATTGCCAAAAATAAAGAACAGCCAATAAAAGCATATATCCCTATTTCTATTAGAGATGAACAAATAAATCTTTTTGATGAATTTATCGATGAAAATAATATAATAAAAAAACTAAACTTGTTCTTTGCATCAGGTGAGAATAATGTTGTTCAATTAGTTGGTCCTCATGGTATTGGTAAAACAACATTAATTAAAAATTGGATTAATACTATTGATAATAAATTTAAAATTTTATATATCCCTTCAAACAAACTTTTGAGTAACAGATCATTCTATTCTGTTGCTATATTGATATGTAATATCTTAAATATTGAATATGATAATATTCAAAGAATTAAAAAGAACAGATTATTATCCTATTTAGATTTTTTATATAGAGATTTACCTTATGATGATATAATAAAAAGTTTTAATTTCCTTTCATTAATATTAGGAATAGATGTTGATGAAGGCTTTAACAAGATACTAAACTCAATGAGCTATCAAGATATACAAACCGAACTTAATAATCAAATTATTAAATTTATTAGATATTCTGCATATAACAACGATTATATAATTATTTTTGATGATTTTGATAATTGTGATCCACAATCTTACTCAATTATTATTGATTTAGTAAAAAATTCTGAAATAAAAAATAAACTTTTTATATTATTATCCTCTTCATATAAAATTAGAAAAATAAAAAGCAATGTAATATACCTTCCAACAATGTCAATTAGAGCAATTGAAAAAATAATATTAAGTCAATTAAAATGCCAATATGTTGATAAAAAGTTTATAAAATATATTTATGATGTAACTCAAGGCAATCCATATTTTATTAAGGAATTTGTTAATACATTAATAAACGAAAACCAGATTGTTATTCAAAATAACATTGCAACAATAAACAATTATAATAAAATACCAATATCTACCGAAAAATTATTAAGTGAAAAATTTTCATTACTTGATGATGATTGTCAAATTGTTATCAAAATTGCTTCTGTATTAGGAAATGAGTTTAGTTCTGAATGGTTGAATTTTCTTGCACCCAATAATATATCTATGGAAAAATGCATTCAAAAGTTAATTAAAATGAAATTTATATATTTAAAATCAACTATTTCAAAAAGTAATGAATCTATATTTATTTTTGAAAATGATATTTTAAGATCATTTATTTATAATCTGTTGCCAAAATATGATAAAATAAATATCCACAAGTCTTTCGCAAATTTACTCGAAAAAAAACAAGACTATAACCTAGAAAATTTATATAATTTACTTTCTGAACATTATTATTTAGCAAATGATTTTTTGAAAGCACTAGAGTATTACAGTAAATTAGCTCATTTATATTTTTCTAAAAGACTTTATAAAGATGCTAAAGTTATATATGAAAAATATCTCAACATAGCAAAGGAAAATAATTTATCTTTTGATAATTTAAGTACTGATGCTTTATACAATTTAAGCAATATTTATATAAATACATCAGACTACGATAAAGCTATTGACTTATTAAAAAATATATCACACAACACCAATTTTGATGATGATAAAATTTTATCAAAAATAAAGCTTTGTGAAATTTATAATACATTATCATATTTAGATGAATCTGAAAAAATAATTAATGAACTTGAAAATATACTTAGTAAAGAGCATTTTTACTGGGGTAAATTATTATATTTAAAATGTACCTTGCTAAGTTATAAAGAAGATAAATCAGTAATTGAAATAGCAGTAAAATCTGAAGAAATACTCAAGAAAAATAGAGATTATGAAAATTTAGCTAAAATATTAAATATAGCCTCCTTATCATTTTATTTTCAATATGGAGATGCTGAAAATGCGATAGATCTTTTAAATAAGGCATTTGAGTTTGCTGAACAGTCAAATAATCTATATGTAATGGCAAAAATTTCAAGTAATTTGGGTGTTATTTATCATTCAACAGGAAATAATAGTAAAGCCATTAAATTTATCACAAAAGCTATTGATATCTCTACTGATATAAGTAATAGTCATCTTTTATGTACTCTTAATATAAATTTAGCAATAATATATTTTGAAAAGGGACAATTTACAAAAGCATTAAAAAATATAGAAACTTCGCTTAGAATTGCAAAAGATAAAAACTTATCATATGAATTATGTTTATGCTATATTAATTTAGCTGAAATATATATTGAAATAGGTGATTATCAAAACGCAAAAAATTATCTTACAAAATCTTTAATAATATCAAAAAAGATTAACCTTGAAGCTGAAGAATCATTATATTATTTAAATTTTGCTAAAATTTATATTACCTTTAATCAATATAATTTTGCAAAAAAATGTTTATATAAAGCAGAAAATCTTCTGAAAAATGTAAATGACTTAATGCTACTTAGTGATTTATATCGATTATCAGCTTTAATTTTTTACAAGGAAAAAAATTATAAAGAAGCATTAGAATTTATCAATAAAGCAATCAATCTTGCTGATAATTCAAATAATAGAATGAAACAAATCAAAGCTTATAGACTTAAATCTATTATTTTGATTGAATTGAAAAACTACTCTGAAGCAGAAAACTTACTAATTAAGTCAGTAGATATGGCAAAGGCTATTGAATCTGATTATGAGATATCCAAATGTTTTTATAGATTATATGATTTTTACTCAGTTACATACAACTACGAAAAGGCAAAATATTCTATTATACAAGCAAAAAAACATATTGAAAGTGTTGATGATTGTGTTTACAAAAAGACAATATCAGGCATTTAAGCTAAAATGCTTGATATTGCACTTTCATATACTTCTATATATTCTTGTGCTGTTTTTTCCCACGATAAATTTTTCGACATGGCATTATAAATAATCCTTTGCCAATATTCTTTTTTATTATAGTAATATTCAGCTCTCTCTATTGCAGAATAAAATTCTTCAGGTGAATACCTCAAAAATAGAAATCCATTGCCATCATTGTCTTCTTCACTAAATTCTGTTATTGAATCAGCCAATCCACCTGTTAGCCTTGCAATTGGAATTGATCCATATCTTAATGCTATCATATGAGCCATACCACAAGGCTCAGTTTTTGAAGGTAATAAAATTGCATCTGAACCTGCATAAATTAACTGAGCTAAAGGTGTATCAAATTTAAGAAATAGTTTCATTTTACTGTTATATCTTAGCGAAATATCTTGTAATATTCTTTGATAGTATTTATCTCCCTCTCCTAAGATAATAATTTGAATATCTTTTTTTAGTAATCTTTCTAGTACCTCAACTAATATACCAAATCCCTTTTGCTCATTTATTTTTGAAACCATGCCTAAAAGCATTTTATCGCTTTTATCAAATCCGACTAATTCTTGAAGATAATATTTATTCAAAACCTTATCAGAGATGTCCTTTAATGAATATGGATATTTTATATATGGGGTTGTTTTAGGATTATAAATATCATAGTCAATACCATTTAATATTCCCTTTAAATGACTTTTTCGTTTTCTTAATATTCCTTCCATTCGTTCACCATATTCAGCCTGCTGAATCTCTTTTGCATAAGTTTTACTAACAGTTGTTATTAAATCAGAAAAAACAATCCCTGCTTTTAAAAAACTAACATCGCCGTAAAATTCAATACCATCAACATCAAATATATCTTCTTCCAAATTTATATATTTTAGTATGTCTGGAGTAAAATTGCCCTGTTCATGAATGTTATGAATAGTAAAAACAGAAGCTGTCTTATTGAAAACTTGTCTCCTTTTATAGCCATTTCTGATTAATGCTGCTATAAGTCCAGTTTCCCAATCATTTAGATGTATAATATCTGGATATACATTAAATCTTTGCATAAACTCTACTACTGCATTACAAAAGAAAGCAAATCTCTCTCCATCATCATCATAACCATATAATTCAGATCTATCAAAATAATGATAGTTATCAATAAAGTATATTGGAATTTCAAAATTATCTTGTTGTATTTCCCCTTTTCTTATTATGCACGTCTCTTTTCTGCTACCTATTTTAATAGGAAAATCAACTAAAGTTTCTACCCTTGCTTCAACAACTTTATATTTGGGCATAACAATAGTTACGTTCATTCCTCGCTTTTTTAGCACTTTCGGTAGTGAAAAAGAATAATCAGCAATCCCTGATGTTTTTGCAAATGGAAAGACTTCTGGCGAGACAAATAATAAAGATTTATTCACACAAATCACCTTAACTTATTTTTATAATAATAATAATATACCCATAAAAAATAAAAAGCGACAGGATTTTGCTCCTATCGCTTACAATCTTATAAAATAAGATTTTTAAAAAACCTTATTGTAAAGTCAACACCTTTCTCGCCAAGTTCACCATGCCAGTTTTGTGAATGTGGTTCAATTGATAAACCACCTTTATAATTATATGCATATAGTATGCTTAAGAAAGCTCCCCAATTAGTTATATCAAGACCTGCTGGTGGATCGTCAAAGCGTTGCCTATCAATCATTAATGACCCTTTTATATGAACATGGTAAAATCTTTTACCCCAATCTCTTGCTTCTTTTAGATAGTCTCCATTATCGTAAATACTGTGAGAAGGATCGTATTTTATTCCAAGGTCATCAATGTGGCCATGTATAATTTTCCATGTTTCTTCACTATAAATAAAGTTATTCCATCTACAATTATATGTTGCTACTTTTACGTTTTTTTGTTTTGCATAATTAACTAACTCAGTTAAAAATTCTATCGCTAGCGAACAATTTTGGTAAAAAGATATTTCTTTAACATAATTGACACCACAAACAAAAACTGGACAATTTAAAAATTCACAAGCATCAATTAATTTTTTCGAAATTTCTAATTCCTCTTTTATTATTTCACCTTTTGAGCTTATTTTGTCAGTTCCCCATCTTCCTATTGAACCAACTAAAACATTATATTTATTTATATAATCTTTAATCTCATCTAATTTATTAAAAAATTGATTATCTAAATCATAGCCAATATTTAATGTAAATTCTAAAAAATCAAGCCCTTTTTGTTTTGCATATTTAAAGCTTTCTTTGTTTGGTGAACCAATAATTCCAAGTTTCATTAGTTTTTCTCCCATTTAAATATAATTAATCATTAAAGTAAACAGGTTTTCCTGTCTTTGAAGATTCGTAAATAGCTTCAAGAATTTGGCTTACAACAAAAGCTTGTTCAGGCTTTACTAATGGTTCTTTATCATTTAATATTGCATCAATCCAATATCTTGCTTCTAAATCTGCAGGATGTTCACTGACTGCATCATAGAAAGCAACACCAGTTGCATCTAATTCAATATTCTTTGTATAAAGCTTACCAAATTCTTCACCATTAATCTTTAAGCCACCCCACATATCAGCTCCTGCTTTAGTTCCACAAAGTGTTGTCATTGCTTCACCAACTTGAAGCATATTAATAGCCCAGCTTGATTCAAGAACTATTGTTGCTCCATTTTCCATTGTAATAAACCCAAAAGCTGAATCTTCTACAGTAAATTTCTTAGGATCCCATGGTCCCCATGCATTAGCTGCATTTTCTGTTTGTGATAATTTCTTATAAACATTACCTACAACATATTTTGGTTTATAATTGTTCATCATCCAAAGAGTTAAGTCAAGTGCATGTGTTCCTATATCAATTAATGGGCCTCCACCTTGTTCTTCTTCATTTAAGAATACTCCCCATGTAGGAACAGCTCTTCTTCTTATTGCATGAGCCTTTGCAAAGTAAATATCTCCCAAATCTCCTCTATCACAGAGTTGCTTAAGATAAAGTGAGTCTTTTCTAAATCTATTTTGGTAACCAATAGTTAGTTTTTTACCTGTTCTTTGAGCTGCTTCTAACATAGCCTTAGCACCATTAACATCTTTTGCCATTGGCTTTTCACACATTACATGTTTGCCAGCTTCTAATGCTGCAACAGTAATTTCAGAGTGTGATTTATTTGGTGTACATACATGTACTACATCAATTGTTTTGTCTTCTAAAAGTTTTCTGTAATCTGTATAAGTCTTTGAACCTTCAACACCATATTTTTCTGCTGCTTCTGCAGCTCTTTCCTCAATAATATCACAAAAAGCAACCATCTCAACTTCTTTAACTTTTGCTAAACTAGGCATATGTTTACCATTTGCAATACCACCACATCCAATAATACCAACCCTTAACTTTTCTTTCATTATAACATCCCCCTTGAGTTTATTTTTTATCTTTTTTAGCTATTGCAAAATTAAATATATCATTATAATATTAATTTTATAAGTAATAAATATTTTTTTATATTTCATAAATAGTTATTTTATTATGCTATTTTGGGATTTTATATGAGGTGAAAAATATGTTTGAAGATAATTCTTATGAAAAAATATATTTTGATGAGCCTTTACTTCCGATAAGAATATGGAAACAGTCCAAAAATAAAAGTGTAAATGGAAACTGGCATTATCATAAAGAGATAGAATTTTTAGCTATTTTAAAGGGAGAATTAAATGTATATATTGGCAGCGAAAGTTATAATATTAAAGAAGGCAATGTTGTTCTAATTGGTTCATCACAGATACATAACGATATGGCAACTAGTTCAAAAATAACTGAATATATTGTTTTACAATTTGATTTATCTAAATTTATTGATCCTGCTATAATGCAATATGTGAAATACTTTATTGATAGCAACAATCCATTAGGAAAGCTTAATTATATCTTTCAAGAAAAAAATGACGTGAGTAAAAATGTTTTTTTATCAATTAATAATATATATGATGAATTTTATAAAAAAGAGAAAGGATTTGAACTTGCTATTAGCATTGAGATTCAAAAGATACTACTAGAAATATTAAGAAATGATTATAAATGTATTATTGATAATTCAAAAAATCTAGAAATTGGAAGACTAAAAAAAGTTTTTGAATATGTTGATTCTAATATACATAGTAAAATTCAAATAACACATGTGTGTAAACTTGCAAATATGAGTTATTATCATTTTATTAAATATTTTAAAAAGGCTGTTGGCCTTAGCTTTACTGATTACGTAAATCTACGTAAAATAAAAGAAGCTGAAAGAATTCTTTTAACTGAAGATAAAACAATTGATGAAGTAGGATTTATGATTGGCATGCCTAATATGGCTCATTTTTATAAAATATTTAAAAAATACAATCAATGTTCGCCAGGTGAATACAAAAAGAAAATGATGAAATTGATTAAATAATTACAAGGTCTTCATTTTATTTTTGCATTCATATATATAAAACTGTTAGTTCTTCTGTAATTAACATTTCATTTAATTTTTTATTTAATTTCTGTAATTCAATATTTTTCTTATATAACTCTTTTTGAGTTATCATTAGCTCATTGTTTAATTTTGAAAGACTTTTAAAATATATGGGTTCCTTTGTAACATTACAATTAAGTAAAAGCAAATACAGATTTTTATTATCGTTAGTAGAAATAATAAGCCCATAATATGTATAACCATCAATAGTTAATTTAGTATTAGAATAGAAAAATTTATCCATTTCAACCCGTTTATTGAGAAGCTCAAAAAATTTATATTTCTCTGTTTCTTCCATTAGTTCAGAAATATTGCTAAACCTCAAAATGCTTTGCTTAAATTGATTATCACCTTTTATTATATCAAATTCTCTCCCATTGTTTGTTTTAATAATAGCAAGGATATCTAAATCATATAAATCCTCTTCCATAATAATACCCTCCAAACACTTTATTGATTTTTTATGAAAAAGAAAAAGGTAATAATAATTTTATACCCTTCATAAAAAAAACATAAACTTAGTTTTGCTATTTCTCGACAATATTTTCGGTTAATGATATTTTTTTATAGATTAATACAATACAAAGCGATGTCGAGATAAAAGCTATAATAAATGGAATTATTTTTGATATTGAATAAAGCTGTCCAGCAATTGCACCCATTGGCATTGATAGAAGCGAGATTATTACCATAGAGGCCGAAAATACATATGCCCTTTTATGGTCTTCAATTGAATTAGCAAAAATAGCATCAACAAATGCTGCATAAATTGCTGAACCAATGGCATTAAGCAGAACAACAAAAATAACTAATATAAATCCAATTATTCCCGACGGTGCAAATAGAAATATTAAATTTGATATTGATATTAATATTATGCCATATAATAAAACCTTGTCATGATTTTTATCTTTTAAAGTTGGTATTGCAATTAATATAAAGATAATTGTTATTATTGCAGAAATAGTTGGAAATGTAGAGATTATATCGTCAGCAAATTTTAACCTTTCTGTAAGATAAAGATTTCTATATGTATCTCTAAATATCATATTAAAGTTATTTAAAACAATTACCAACATAATAAGAAGTAGTTCTTTTTTCTTTATAATATAAATAATTGTTTCTTTGTACTCAATAAATCTTTTTGTTATGCTTCTTTCTTTATTTTCATTTTCTTTTAATGTTGTCCTACCAACTGATGTTTCTGAAGTAATCAA
The DNA here is from genome assembly GCA_041320695.1 of Caldicellulosiruptoraceae bacterium PP1. NCBI lineage: Bacteria > Bacillati > Bacillota > Caldicellulosiruptorales > Caldicellulosiruptoraceae > Caldicellulosiruptoraceae bacterium PP1. The sequence goes on from JBGGOQ010000011.1 coordinate 30,761, forward strand.
ATGTCTTACCAGTATAAGAACATTAACTAATATTGCAAAAGCTAATATCACACCTCTTGTAGCATGAATAACTCCGAATTTCGCAACTAAAATGCCCATAAGTGGAGCAAAAAGACTTCCTATATTCCATATAAAAACGGTTAAAGAGTATATAGCTACTCTTTCATTTTCGGTAGCATCTTCAATTAGTAGAAGTCTCCATGCTATTTCTGGTATACGAGTTAACCCATTAAATATTGTTGCAATTAAGAACCATTTAAAATCCTTAGCAAAAAAGAAAATATAAGCGTATAATACCCATGCTAAAAAATCACCAATAAATAACGTCTTTTTTCTACCTAACCTGTTTGCTAAAATTCCTGCAATAGGTGCGGATAAAAGCATAACAAGATTTAATACTGTTGATAATATTCCTATTTGATAGTCTTTAACACCCATACGTGTCATATAAATAGATGAATATATAACAAACATGCCATAAGGAATAGTAAAAAACGGTTCAAAAAGTAGTACCCTTTTTGTGTTTTTATTTATCATTTTAAATGATTCCACAAGTGCTGCAAATTGGTCCTTTATTATTGACATACAATAACCCCCATTTTAGCTACGAATTATGATATTATGGTGTCCCAAGTTATTCAACTTTTCTTTTATTTTATATAAAAAAGAAAGATCTTGATTTTGTTGCCCTGAGATTTCTACATCTAATACATTTGGAGAATATGAATATGGCTGTAAATAATACTTGCTATTATCAATTAAATTGATTATTTCAATAAAATCGTTTAATTCATGGAAACGTTCACTAACTGTTGTCCTAAATTCATGATTAATAAATGAGTTTTTTATAATTTCTATACTTTCTTTTATGTTATCTATATTATCATATCCTGTTAAATCTTTGTATTTTTTTAGTGAAGTTTTAATATCCATAGCTATATAGTCGATTAAATTATTATTTATTATTTCTTTAATGATATTTGGATTTGATCCATTTGTATCCAATTTAACTAATAGAGATCTTTTTTTAAGTTGTCTTATAAACCAAATAAGATATTCTTCATTTAATGTAGGCTCTCCACCTGTTATACATACAGCATCAACAATTCCTTTTCTTTTATCTAAATAATTAAAAAATTCTTCTTCGTTCATCTTTTCGTTATATGCTCTTATCAATTTTGAGTTATGACAAAAATAACACGAAAAGTTGCAGCCACCAAAGAAAGCGGTAGCTGCAACTTTTCCAGGATAATCAACAGTAGATACCTTCATAAAATCTACTAACATTGTTTCCAATCTCCATTCTCAATTTTCAATTCTAAATTATTAATTTTCGATTCTAAATTATTTTATCATTAATTTAATTAAAAAATCTATATTAGAAATTTCTTAAATATATCAATATTTTTAAACTAAAGCTTTTATTTTGTATTCTTTTCTAAACTTAAATTCTTCTTGTTTTCCCTTATTCCAGCATTGTACTGGTCTATAATATCCAACTACTCTACTGTAAACCTCACAGTCTTTACCACATATAGGACACTTGAAGTTTTCTCCTGCAATATATCCATGGTCAGGACATACTGAAAATGTCGGAGTAATTGTATAATATGGAATCTTATAAGTATATGCAATTTTCTTAACAATATCTTTGCAAACATTAATATCATCAATTTTTTCACCAATAAATCCGTGGATAACTGTCCCACCAGTGTATTTACATTGTAACTCCTCTTGAAGTTCAATAGCTGTAAATATATCTTCTGTAAAATCTACAGGTAGCATTGTAGAATTAGTATAAAATGGTTCTTCTTGTCCTGAAGTAATTATATCTTTATACTGTTCTTTATCTTTTCTTGCTAATCTATAAGATGTTCCTTCTGCAGGAGTTGCTTCTAAATTATATAACATTCCAGTTTCTTCTTGATAGCTCATTATCCTATCTCTCATAAAATCAAGAACTTTTAAAGCAAACTCTCTTCCTTCTTCGGTATCAATACCAATACCCTTAAAGTTAAGTAAACTCTCATGCATTCCAACAATTCCTATTGTGTTAAAGTGATTCTTCCAATACTCTCCGTATCTTTCATAAATATCTCTAAGATAAAACTTTGAGTAAGGATAAAGGCCTGTTTTTGTTAGCTTTTCTAGTATCTCTCTTTTTATTTCTAAGCTCTGTTTTGCTATATCCATAAGTTTTGCTAATCTCTCAAAATATTCATCTTCACTCTTTGATAAGTACCCTATTCTTGGTAAATTAATTGTTACAACACCTATTGAACCAGTTAATGGGTTGGCACCGAATAGTCCCCCACCACGTTTTCTAAGCTCTCTGTTGTCAAGCCTTAAGCGACAGCACATTGACCTCGCATCTTCTGGACTCATATCTGAGTTTACAAAATTACTGAAGTAGGGAAGTCCATATTTTGCAGTCATCTCCATTATTTTATCAATCACTGGTGAATCCCAATCAAAATCTCTTGTAATATTATACGTTGGTATTGGGAAAGAGAATATTCTGCCTTTTGCATCACCTTCCATCATAACCTCAGCAAAAGCCATGTTAAACATGTCCATCTCTCTTTGGAATTCACCATAAGTTCTGTCCATTAACTGCCCACCAATTATAACTGGTTCATCTTTTAGTGTGGATGGTGGAACTAAATCAAGAGTTATGTTTGTAAATGGGCTTTGAAATCCTACACGAGTTGGAACGTTAGTATTGAATACAAACTCTTGTAATGCTTGTTTTACATCTGAATATGTTAGTTTGTCATAATATATAAATGGGCTAAGATAAGTATCAAAGCTTGAAAAAGCTTGAGCACCCGCTGCTTCGCCTTGTAGTGTATAAAAGAAGTTTACTATCTGTCCTAAAGCTGTTCTAAAGTGTTTTGCTGGTTTTGAAGCAACTTTCCCTTCAACACCTGTGAAACCTGAAATAAGTAAATCCCTTAAATCCCAACCACAACAATATACAGATAGAAGACCTAAATCGTGAATATGAAAATCGCCATTGCTATGAGCCTCAGCAACTTCTTTAGGATATATTTTGTTTAACCAATACTTTGATATAACAGCAGTTGATATATGATTGTTTAACCCTTGAAGTGAATAACTCATATTGCTGTTTTCATTTACTCTCCAGTCAATTTTACCTATGTATTGGTCAACAGTATTCTCAATATCAAGGAAAAGGTTCTTAAATTCTCTTATATCTTGATGTTGTTTTCTATACAAAATATATGCTTTTGCTGTTTTAGCATGTCCATTTTCAATTAAAACCTTTTCTACTATATCCTGAATTTCTTCAACGTTTGGAGTCCCAAATCCAAATCTTTTTTCAAGTATTTCCACCACTTGGTCGGTTAGCTTTTCAGCAATCGAGTAATCTGAACCACCGACAGCCTTTGCTGCTTTAAATATTGCGTTTTCTATTTTTTTTCTATCAAAATCTGCAATTGAACCATCACGTTTCTTTACCTTAGTAATCATTACCCTTCACCCCTTAATAATATACAATATATTGTATGGTAATTTATTTTTGACACAATATATTATATATCTTACCAAAAAAATTTAAAAGAGCGAACATAAAAATGATTTTATATAACAATATCTTTAAAAAATAATTATATAAAAATGACTGCATAAAAAAAGCACTAATTCTGAATACTTAGCAATTGAAAATAAATGCAAGTATCAGAAAAAGTGCAATTTAGTCTATTTTTTAATTTTTATTTATAAATTTAATATATAATGCTTTAGATTTAATTAAGTTATAATGTATTAAGCCAAACACTCATTTCACCAATACCTCTATTTGCCCAAGCATAATATGGAATTAATTTTATCTTGTGTGGTATTAGTTTGTATGCTTCTTCCTTATATGGTTCATCTCCCCATTTTTCAGAATCTATTTTATATCCATTCATTTCAACTACAAAAACACCATCTAATATCTCTTTATCAAATTTCAAACTAATTGAAGCATTTTCATCTATAAAAATCTGATTAAGATTCTTCCCATTATCAACTTCTTCAGCACAAAAAACTATTGGTCCTTTTGTTACTGCAATTTTCCCTATATTTTCTCTAACATTAGGATTTGATCTAATCTTTTTTATCTCAGTTATTATCTCAAGTTTAACTTCATCAGCATCATTCCATTCTCTTTCAATGGCTATATATCCATTTTCATTTATTTTAGCAAAAACTGGTGTGCCATTTAAATAAATAGAATAGTCTTTGCTCCAGCTTGGGATTCTTAACATCAGTTTAAATTTACAATTATTTGCTCCTTTTAAACGCAATTTTACTTCATTACCAAAAGGATAGCTACTAATCAGCTCTAATTCAATATTACTATTACTTATTGGTAAACTAGCTGAACTGCCTATATAAAGATTTACAAAGATAGTATCATTGGAATATGAGTAAATGTATTTTCCTAAAGATGCTAATAACCTAATTACATTGGGCGGACAACAAGCACAAGCAAACCAAGGTTGTCTTGTTGGTTTTACATGGTGATGGTCTGCTCTTTTTTCACATTCTTTTGGATTTACTTCAAGAGGGTTTACATAAAAGTATTTTTTCCCATCTAATGAAATGGCACCAATAATTGTATTATATAATGCTTTTTCAATTGTGTCATAGTACAAAGAAGATGGACTTGTCTTAAATAGATTATTAGATAAGAAAATAAGTCCAACAGAAGCACAAGTTTCTGCATAAGCAAGATCATTTGGAAGATCATACTCAAATGTAAAAGCTTCACCATATGCAGAAGACCCAATAGCCCCTATGATATACATTTTTCTTTTAATAATATCCTCATATAAATTCTTGCATACCTTTAAAAGCTCCATATCGTCTGTATGAGCTGCTACCCCCACCATACCAGAATATAGATATACAGCTCTTACAGCATGACCAACTGCTTCTTTTTGTTCTCTTACTGGTAGATGTGCTTGTAAATACTCTCTTCCCAATCTTTTAAAGCCTTGCCAATGTTCTTTTTTGCCCCTTTTTTCCCATTCAATATCAAAAAAATATGGCTCTTTCCCTCTTTCTTCAACAAAAAACTTGGCAAGTTTTAGGTATCTTTGGTTATTTGTAACTTCATAAAGTTTAACTAATGCAAGTTCGATTTCTGGATGCCCATCATAGCCTTTCAATTTTCCTTCTTCTTCTCCAAAAATTTGGTCAATATGATCAGCAAGTTTACAAACAACATCCAAAAGCTTTCTTTTCTCAGTTGCTTTAAAATATGCAACACCAGCTTCTATCATATGTCCTGCTACATATAATTCGTGACACTCTTCTAAATTAGTCCACCTTTTCCCTTTTTCTTTTAAAGTAAAATATGTATTTAGATATCCATCTTCCCACTGTGCTTTTGCTATTATATCAATTATTTCATCTACCTTATTCTCTAAATCTTTGTTAGGGAATCTCTCAAGTATATACGAAGCACCTTCAATCCATTTTGCAAGGTCGCTATCTTGAAATACAAAGCCTTCAAATTCTCCTTCTTCAAGTCCTGCTGCAATTTTAAAATTCTTAACTGCGTGACTTTTATCAGGCAAATCAATAAAATCATTCAAAACTTCCCATTGATAACAAACAACTACATCTCTAATAAGTTTTACATATTTACTCCAAAATAAATCTGTAATTTCCACTTGTTTTATTTCGGGGTTTTTGAGAATAATCATTTGTCAGATCACTCCTCTTAAATTTTATAATGTTTTATTAATTTTTATTTGGCAAAAATAAACCTCCTCTTAATAAGTATTAATTTTTATATTTTTACTAAGAGGAGGATAGTATATATCAAAATAAATAAAGCCTAATATGACAATCTAATCATGTTCCATGATAATTTTGGAAATACACATTCAACTGAACTTCCTTCTATTTTTACATCATTTCTTTTTTGTGGTATTACATTATTAGGATTATCAGGAGTATTCTTTGCTTTTATATCATCATTTATATATACCACTTGTTCCTTAAATTGTATATTTTCAAAACCTCCTAAATTTATTTCAACTATTGAATCTTCTTCAAGATCTCTATTAATTCCAAATATAACTAACTCTCTTTTTTCTTCATTTACTACTGCTATTGAATCAATATATGGTACATCAGTAATTTCTTTTGAATCATATTTTTCTGAATGTATTATTGGCATTAAAGCTGTACCCCTACCAAATACCGATGTATACATATATGGATAATATATTGTTTGTTTTATAACAGGACCACCTTTGACAGTAAATATTGGAGCAATAACATTTACTAACTGTGCTTGACATGCAATTTTTACTCTATCTGAATGTTTCAAAAGGGTGATAAGCATTCCTCCAACAACAATAGCATCTTCAAATGTATATATATCTTCCAATAATGGTGGTGCTTCCATCCATGGTTCCATATTCCTGTCTGCTTCATTTGAATGATACCACACATTCCATTCATCAAAAGATATATTTATTGTTTTTTTACCTCTTTTCTTAGCTTTCACAAAGTCGCATACTGAAATAACTGTTTTGATAAAATCATCCATTTCTAATGGCTTTGCTAAAAAGTTCTTTGTGTCATTATCATAGTTACCATAATAAGTATGAAGTGATATATAATCTACATCATTATAGGTATGTTCCAATACTGTTGCTTCCCATTGTGGGAATGTTGGCATTCCTCTCCCAGAGCTTCCACATGCAACAAGTTCTATTGTAGGATCTACCCACTTCATCATCTTTGCAGTCTCATGGGCAACCCTACCATATTCTTCTGCGGTTTTATGGCCTATCTGCCAGTCACCATCCATTTCGTTCCCTAAACACCATACTTTTATATTATGTGGTTTTTCATATCCATGTTTTCTTCTTAAATCACTGTAATAAGTTCCTTTTTCAAAATTACAATATTCTACTAAATTTTTTGCATCTTCTGGTCCTCTTGTCCCAAGGTTTACAGCCATCATAACTTCTGAATTAGCTCTTTTTGCCCATTCAACAAATTCATTTGTTCCGATTTTATTAGGCTCTATTGCCCTCCAAGCCAGATCTGGTCTTATTGGCCTTTCTTCAACAGGACCTACACCATCTTCCCAACGATATCCTGATACAAAATTCCCACCTGGATACCTTATAATTGGAACATTAATTTCTTTTACAATTTCAAAAACATCTCTTCTAAATCCCATGTCGTCAGCACTTGGATGATCAGGTTCATATATCCCTGTATAAACTGCTCTTCCAAGATGCTCAATAAATGAACCATAAATTCTGTTATCAATTTTTGCTATTGAATAATCTTGATTATAAATGATTTTTGCCTTCTTCATGTTAAGCCTCCTTAACCTTATAATGTTAGTAATTTTATATAAAACTATATTAATATAGTTTTATAAACTTTTAATAATGAAAAATTTATTTTACTTTTTTGCCCCAAACAGATATGCCTTTTTTATCTAATCCGGTGAATAGTATAAAAAATTCTATTTTCTAACTAATTATTTGATTTTATTTAACACGTTTACACAACCACAAAACTTTTGAATAAAAATTGACTATCAATTTCCTTTATCATCCCCCCTTTTTCAAAAATATTTTTTATGCTATTGCTTTTCATTATGTATTTTTACTTTGTGAATAAATATAATAAGTTGTTAATATTTTGATATTTCATAGCAGCTAATTTATTTATAATTTTGCTATTTTTGATATTGATTTTGTAATGTTTCATTATTATAATTACTTTAATATGCTTAAAAACAATATATTTATGGGTCCTCTGTTTTATTGAGGACCATCTTTTTTCTTTTTTAGTGTCTCTCTCATTACAATATCAGCTGTCAATAGGATTTTTTTTGCCGATAAATTATTGTTGTTAATTAATTGAAGTATCTCTAACATTAAATTTTTTAAGTCCCAATCAAATGTAGTTAGTGATGGAACTATTTCAGAGGATAGGAATATATTATCGCATCCTATTATTGATATATCACTTCCAATTTTGATTCCTTCTTCTTTAAGTCTCTGAATTAGCCCAACAGCCATCCAATCATTAGCTGCAAATACTGCTATAGGTTTTTTATATTTCATATATCTTTCTAAAACAATGTCAGCCAATTTATAACCTGAACTCCAATTCATTTTTCCACTAATAATTTCATATTGTAATTGTATATATTCTTCTTTTTTTATTCTGTCAATAAATCCATTTTTTCTTAATAGTGAGGAGGTGTATTTGTCTGGACCTGCTAAATGAATAATGTTCTCATAGCCATACTCAATTAATAAATTTGCTGCATTCCATCCAATTTTATAATCATCAAATGAAATCTGTATAATATCATTATGATTTATATATTCTTCGAGCGTAATCACCACTTTATAATTATCTTTCAATATTTGTAATAAATTATCATCAATAATACCAACAACAATTACTGGAATATCCTTTACATCATTAGGTATACTGTCTGCTGTAATTAATAATAGATTTATTGATTCTTTAGTAGTAATATCAGTAATATCACCAAATAATTTATTATAAAATGGGTCGTTTCTTTTTATATCGGGAGAACATATAATATGAACTTCTTTGTTTTTTATTCCTGGTGTTATATATGTTCCTTTACCTTGTATTTGTATTAGCTGACCTTCTTTTATCAATTCCTTTATTGCATTTCTTATTGTTGTTCTACTTACATTATAAAGCTCTGCCAATTCTCTTTCAGCCGGTATTTTTTTATACGTACCATTTCTGTTTGTGCTTATAAGTTTTTTTAATTCTTCTATTACCTTTTCTTTGCTTAACATTTTAGTCTTAATTTAAATAACCTCCTGCAATTTTTTACGTTATGTATACCATTTAAAATACCAATAATGAATTATAAATAATACCTATTTAATACCAATATGATATTTTTAATATACCACTTTGGTTTTTTTTAGTCAATATCATTTTTTGTTAAACTTGTATAAGAACAAGTAAAAAGACCGTCAACTTATTATATTCATTGACGGTCTTTTATATATTATTATTGTTGTAATGCCTCTTTCGGACATACATTTACACATTGTCCACATTTTATACAATTTGCATCTATAACTTTTCCAATGTCCTTATATTTATAAACTTTTACTTCCATTAAGCATTTTTTATTACATAACTTACAGCCAACGCAATTATTCTTGTTAATTAATAATGATCTATTTTTTTTGCCAATTAAGCCACTTAAAGTCCCCATTGGACATATTGAACACCATGTTCTTGGTTTATAGATTATACCTAAAGCTATTGCTATGACCGTAGTTATTAAAAGTAGCCTTACCATACATTCACCAAATAACAACACGTTGCCATTGCTTCTAATATAATTTGTAATCATTAAAAACATTAATATTATAATAATTGATATCTTAAACCATTTTGCCTTCATAATTTTGGGTATCTTTTTATTTTTACTCAAAAGGCTAATATAAGCATCTAAAAAAGCTCCCCTTGGACACATTTTACCACACCAAATTCTACCTTTATAAAGACTAAGTAATAGTGCTCCTAACATACAACCAAAAATGGTTAACCCAAATAATGGATTCACATAACCTATTACTATAACAATAGGGACAATTAATCCAATTATCCTTTTGTATTTTGCTTCTTTTACTTTTTTATCAGTTTCTTTTGTGTTTTTTAATATATATTTCATTTTGCCACCCCCAAGTAGTATAAATTTAAGTTGCAGGTTATATTATATACTCTACATGGGTATGGTAGTCAACTGACATCATTAATAAAATCATTTATGAAACTTTACTTTTTTTAGTATATCATGCTTATATATTCTATGTTTCAAAAAACCATTTCCCATCTTCATAAAAAAGATATATTTCTTTTCCTAATACCCTACATTTATATCTTATTCCTTGTCCACCAACTTTTAGGCTGGCGGCTTTCCTCTTTTCACAAACCTTATCTATTTTGTATTTTTTGCCATTTTCCCAAACAAAATATACAGGTTCCATGTCACCCTCTTTTGTAAAACGAGCATAAACATCTAAAAATATTTTTTGCATTGTACCCTACCTTCCTTTATTTTTTATCTAAAATATGAGATAGGATGAATGATATTCTCCTCAATTGGATTAGCATTAAGCTTAGGATTTATAAGCATCAAAGCTCTTTGGATAGAATAATGTCCAAATCTTTTTCTTATATCATCTACTCTTTTTTCTATCTCCTCTTTTTTAAACCTTCTATAACCTTCAAATACATCCATTTGCATGGGTATATCAGAAGGTACTAAATTGGTTGTTCTTATACCCAAAGACCTTATAGGATATATCCAATTCCAATTTTTCGTAAATATCTCAAAGGCCTTTTTAGCAATTTCATCTGATATATATGTTGGTGTTTCCATAGTTTCTTGTCGCTCTATTGAAAATAAATTATTATCCCTGATATATATCTGTATCGTTCTACATTTAAAATGGTGCTTTCTTAGTCTTTCAGCAACACTTTCAGCAAGAACGTAAAAAACATATAAAACATCACTATTGTTGTTTAAATCATAGGGTAATGTCATACTATTACCTATCCCTTTTATTGAAGTTTCTAAGCTGTTTGGTATAATAGGAGTATTATCAAGTCCATTTGCAAAATTCCAAATTATTTCTCCCCATTTACCAAACATTGATTTTAAAACATGTATTGGAGTATTTGCTAATCTTCCAATAGTAGTTATATTTACTTTATATAGTTTTGCTTTAGTTGCACTACCAATATATAGAAGATCTTCTACTGGTAAAGGCCAAACAAGTTTTTTATAATTCTCTTTTGTTATAACTGTTACAGCATCAGGTTTTTTAAGATCACTTCCAAGTTTTGCAAATATTTTATTAAACGAAACACCAATTGACACAGTAATTCCAAGTTCATCTTTCACTCTTTGTCTTATTTCATTTGCAATCTTTTCACCACTACCAAATACCTTTGCACTTTCGGTTACATCAAGCCAACATTCATCAATCCCGAAAGATTCTATTTTGTCTGTGTAGTCATTGTATATCTCCCTTGCCTCTTTCGAAAAGCGTAAATATAAAGAATAGTTTGGTTTTACTACCACCAAAGGTGAGCACTTTTTCTTTGCTTGCCATATTACCTCCCCTGTCTTTATCCCATACTTTTTAGCTATATTGTTTTTTGCTAAAACAATTCCATGTCTTAAATCAGGGTCTCCACATACTGCAACTGGTTTATCTCTTATCTCTGGATTATAAAGACACTCAACAGATGCATAGAAATTGTTTAAATCACAGTGTAATATTACTCTATCCATGCAATCACCCTCTACGAACAATTGTTTGCATATATATTATACAAACAAATATTCGTATAGTAAAGAGGTAATTTTTAGTATTGATAAAAAATACTTTATAAGTGATGATAATATTTAAATAAAAAAAGGATGCCTTTTTCTTTAACAAAAAGACACCCTTTAAATTATTTATGCACTTATTTGTTCTGTTTCAAACTGACTGTTATAAAGGCTTGCATAAAATCCACCCTTTTTAAGTAGTTCCTCATGAGTTCCTTGTTCTACAATATCGCCATGGTTCATTACAAGTATCAAATCAGCATCACGTATTGTAGAAAGCCTATGTGCTATAACAAAACTTGTTCGTCCTTTCATAAGATAATCCATAGCCTTTTGTATTTGTATCTCAGTAAGAGTATCAACAGAGCTTGTAGCTTCATCAAGAATAAGTATCTTAGGATTTTTTAGTATAGCTCTTGCAATAGTAATTAACTGTTTTTGCCCTTGTGAAATATTTGTTGTTTCTTCATTTAAAACCATATTATACCCACCAGGTAAGGTATGAACAAAACTATCTACATGAGCCGCCTTTGCTGCTTGTATTACTTCTTGGTCTGTTGCATCAAGTCGGCCATATCTAATATTTTCCATTATAGTGTCATTATATAGCCAAGTATCTTGTAAAACCATTCCAAATAAAGACCTCAAGTCTTTACGTGAAAAATCCTTAATGTTGTGTCCATCAATAAGAATAGCACCATCATTAACATCATAAAAACGCATCAAAAGTTTAACCATTGTAGTTTTTCCTGCACCAGTTGGTCCAACAATTGCTATTTTTTGTCCTGGTTTAATAAATGCAGAAAAATCATTAATTATTATCTTATCAGGATTGTATCCAAAATGAACATTCTTAAACTCAACAGAACCTTTTATATCATCTAAATTAATAGGTTTTGGAGTATCAGGTATTTCTTCTGATTCTCCCAAAAACTCAAATACACGTTCAGCACAGGCAGCAGTCTGCTGCAATATATTTGAAATATTTGCTATTTGAGCTATAGGTTGTGTAAATGAACGAATGTATTGAATAAAGGCTTGTATATCACCAACTTCTATAGTTTTCTTAATTACAAGCCAACCACCCATAACAGTAACAACAACATATCCTAAATTTCCTATAAAGTTCATAATAGGCATCATAATACTTGTTAAAAATTGCGACTTCCAAGATACAGTATAAAGCGAATTATTTAAGTTTTCAAATTTCTTAATACTCTTTTTTTCTCCATTGAATGCTTTAACAATATTATGTCCCCCGTACATCTCTTCAATATGTCCATTTAAATGTCCTAAATATTCTTGCTGTTCTTTAAAATACTTTTGAGAATATTTAATTATAACGGCTACAAAAACAGAAGATAATGGAATTATAGCTAACGAAACTAATGTCATAAGCCAATTTATGCTGAGCATCATAATCAATACACCAATTACTGTTGTAACTGATGAAATTATTTGGGATAAACTTTGATTTAATGTCTGGCTTATAGTATCAACATCGTTGGTAATACGAGATAAAATCTCTCCTTGATTAGTGCTTTCAAAATATTTAAGTGGCATTCTATTTATCTTTTCTGATATTTCTTTTCTGAATCTATAAGTTACTTTCATCGAAACTCCAGACATTATCCATCCTTGTAAATATGCAAACAAAGAGCTTATTATATAAAGGCCTAAAAGTATAAGGATAATTCTACCAACATATTCAAAATCAATACCATTACCTGTTCCAGTTATTTTGCTCATTATTCCTTCAAATATCTTAGTGATAGCTTTACTTAGAATTTTAGGACCTACAATAGAAAATACTGCACTTGCTGCCGCAAATATAAATACAGTTATTATACCTAATTTATATTCACTAAGGTATTGAATAAGTTTTTTCATTGTTCCCTTAAAATCTCGTGCCTTTTCTCCAACAATCATCATTCCACCAGGCCTAGGTCCATGACCAGGTCTTCTTCTAGGACTATGTGATCTTGAATCATTTTTATTTATGTTTTGTTCGCTCATGCCAATTCCTCCTCAGATAGCTGCGATAATGCAATTTCCCTATATGTTTCACAGTTCTTTAATAATTCTTTGTGTTTACCTATACCAACTATTTCACCATCTTCAAGAACAATAATCTGATCAGCATTAACAATAGTTGATACACGTTGAGATACCATAATAACTGTGCTCGATGTTAATCTTTCTTTTATAGCTTTCCGTAAAGCTGATTCTGTCTTAAAGTCAAGAGCAGAAAAGCTTTCATCAAAAATATAAATCTCTGGCTTCTTAATAAGTGCTCTTGCTATTGATAATCTCTGTTTTTGACCTCCAGAAACATTGGTTCCACCTTGAGCAATTTCTGTTTCAAATTTCTTCGGTTTTTCATTTATAAATTCCATAGCTTGAGCAATTTCTGCTGCTTCTTTTATTTCTTCAAATGTGGCATCTTCTTTACCATATCTTAAATTTGATTCAATAGTTCCACTAAATAACCAACTTTTTTGCGGAACGTAGCCTATTTTACTGCGTAATTCATGTTGTGTTACATCCTTTATGTTTACTCCATCTATTAATATTTCCCCACTTGTTGGATCATAAAATCTCAATAATAAATTAATTAATGTTGTTTTCCCTGATCCAGTTCTACCTATGATAGCAGTTGTTTGACCAGGAAGTATTTTAAAGTTTATGTTCTTTAGTGCATCTTCTTCAGCTCCAGGATATCTGAAAGAAACATTCTTAAATTCAATTGTTCCAGACATATTCTTATTAAATTGTTTTGGTGTTTTTGGATCTATAATTGTCGGTTCTGTGTTTAAAACTTCAGCAACACGATTAGCTGAAACTGAAGCTCTAGGTATCATAATAAATAGCATAGAAAGCATTAGGAAAGAGAATATAATCTGCATTGCATATTGCATAAATGCCATCATATCGCCAACTTGCATGCTTGAGTTTTGTATTTGGTGTGCTCCAACCCATACAATTAGTATTGAAACACCATTCATAATAAACATCATAGCTGGAAACAAAACTGCCATAGCACGATTTACAAAGAGTCCAACTTTAGTTATATCTGTGTTAGCTTTATCAAATCTATCCTCTTCAAATTTTTGATTATTAAATGCCCTTATAACCATTATTCCTGAAAGATTTTCTCTTATTACAAGGTTTAGTCTGTCAATCAGCTTTTGCATAAGCATAAACTTAGGCATAGCAATTGAAAATAATAATAATATTAGTCCTAACAAAACTATCACAGCTAAAGCAATAGTCCAAGACATTGATGAACTTTTTGCTAATGCCTTAAACACTCCACCTACGCCCATAATCGGTGCATAAAAAATCATTCTTATCATAATTACCATTAGCATCTGCACTTGCGTTATATCATTTGTTGTTCGAGTGATCAAAGATGCTGTTGAGAACTTATCAAATTCAGCATTTGAAAAATTCTCTACCTTTGTGAATACAAATTTTCTTAAATCTCTTGCTAAACCAGCAGCTACTTTAGCTGCAAAATACCCAATGAGAACTGTACACAAAGCACTAAGTAATGTTATTAAAAGCATTAAAAGTCCAGTTTTGATAATGTAGTTGTTCTGAATTTTATCTGTATTCATACCTATTGCTTTATACTCATCTTTTATTGCTGTTGTAGCAGCTTGTATAATCATATTATCCCCTAATGAAGCAAGCCTTTTATCCATTTGCTCACTTATCTTTTGCAGCTCACTTTGTGGTAGTTGTGACATAAGTGCAAAAATATCAATATTTGCTGGTATTTTTTGCCCATTAAATTCTAAAACTCCATTTTTTGCATTAGCTTTAGCCTTTTGAATTCCATCTACTGTAACAATAGCTTTGGCTATTGGCAAGTTTATTTTATCAATCTCAGTTTTATCAATCTTCTTTAAAATATAAATAGGTTCTTTTGAAACTAAAGGATAATCTTTAACATATTTATCATAATCATTACTGGTATTATCTACTAATGTATAATTTTTTAAAACCTCTTCTTTATTTTCTTTACTCATGAACAAGATTAGCTTATCCATTTGACTTTTTCTAACTGCAATAGGTACTGCATTTACAATACCTCCTTGCTGTATACCCTTATTAACAATATTCGACATATAATCAGGTAATGTAAGGTCTGCCATTGCTTGAATAAATATAAAAGTTATTGCAATTATTATTGTAATAACATAGGGCTTAAGATATTTAGTTAGTTTTAGCATTGTCACATCTTCTCCTTATATAAGTTTGTATCATATTATTAGTCTTTTCTTCTTTCTAATACATTTTTTAATGTATTTAACCCCTCAAAAATTTTATCTAATTCCTCAGGTGTAGCCTTATTAATACTTTCTTCAAATCTTTTTTCAATGTCCTTAAAGTACTGTTGAAACATTTTTTCAAACTTTGAAGTTACTCTAACATAAACAACTCTTCTGTCTTCAGTACTTCTCACCCTTTCTACAAGTTGCTGTTTTTCTAATCTGTCAATAATTCCAGATACAGTACTATTTGATAAGCCAATTTTTTCACTAAGATCACTTATTTTCATCTCTCCATAATGAGTTAATATTCCAATAAGCATACCCTGTGGTCCTGTAAGATCAAAATCTTTATATTGATATTCCACTCTTTGTTTAATCATTGACATAATCTGTTTTAACATCTTAAGTATTTTATAGCCATTGTTAACTTCTTCCATAATTCACCACCCTCAAAAATTATTTTCTATTCATATTTTTTGCATAGAAATATTTTGTGTGCGAAATATATTTTAATTCTATTTAATATATTTGTCAAGCATATAAAAAACTTTTTATATCCTTGCCATTTTCTATAAAAATAAATAAAATGGTTATTAAGATTATTTTTCACTATCAGGAGGTTATAAATTAATGAACTATAAAGAAATGTATAATATGTGGCTTAACTTTGATCCTGAAACAAAAAAAGAGCTTGAAAACCTTGATGAAAACGAAATCAAAGAAAGATTCTATAGAGAGCTTGAATTTGGTACAGGAGGACTAAGAGGCATAATTGGTGCTGGAACAAATAGAATGAATATATATACTGTTAGAAAAGCAACACAAGGTCTTGCTAACTATATCAATAAACAAAATATTAAAGATGCAAAGGTTGCAATAGCTTATGATTCAAGAAAGTTTAGTGATGTTTTTGCAAAAGAAGCAGCCTTAGTATTAAATGCAAATGGAATAAAGACATATATATATAAAGAACTAAAACCTACTCCAATGCTTTCTTATGCAGTTAGACATTTAAACGCAACAGCAGGTATTGTAATAACTGCAAGTCATAATCCAAAGCAATACAATGGTTACAAAGTTTATTGGTCTGATGGTGGACAGATTACAGAAGAACATGCTGAAGGGATTTTAAAAGAAATTAATGCTGTTGATTATAATAATATTAAAAAATTAGAATTAGAAAATGCTATACAAAAAGGGCTTTTTAATTATATTGAAGATGAAGTTGAAGCAAAATATGTTGAACTTGTAAAAGGTCTTACTGTTAACAAAGATATTGTTGAAAAAGTTAAAGATAATTTGAAAGTTATATATACTCCTTTACACGGAACTGGTAATAAGCCTGTACGAAGGGTTTTAAGTGAACTTGGATACAAAAATGTATATGTTGTAAAAGAACAAGAAAATCCTGATCCTAATTTTTCAACAGTTAAATACCCTAACCCAGAAGAACATGAGGTTTTTACAAGAGCAATTGAAATGGCAAAAGATATTGAAGCAGACTTAATTATTGGAACAGACCCAGATTGTGATAGAGTTGGGGTTGTTGTTAAGAATAAAGAAGGAGAATATGTAGTTTTAACTGGTAATCAAACAGGAGCACTCTTAACACATTATATCTTAGAAAACCTAAAGCAGACAAATACAATGCCACTAAATCCAACTATTGTGAAAACCATTGTAACTACTGAAATGGCAAGAAAGATTACACAAAGTTATAATGCACATATTATTGATGTTCTAACAGGATTTAAATATATTGGTGAAAAGATAAAAGAGTTTGAAGAAACAAATAGCAATAGCTTTGTTTTTGGATTTGAAGAAAGTTATGGATATTTAGCAGGAACATTTGTTAGAGATAAAGATGCCGTTATAGCTTCTATGTTGATATGTGAGATGGCTGGATACTATAAATTAAAAGGTATGAGCCTTTATGAAGGCCTTATTTCCTTATATGAAAAATATGGATATTATAAAGAAGATTTAAAATCAATAACCCTTGAAGGTATAGAAGGCAGTGAAAAAATAAAATCCATAATGGAAATGCTAAGATCAAATACACCAAAAAGTATTGCAAATTTAGAAGTAGTAAAAGTAAAGGATTATCTATATAGCATCGATAAAGATTTAAAAACAAATAGTACCTCTACAATACTTCTTCCAAAATCAAATGTTATTCAGCTTGTTTTAGAAGACGAGAGCATTGTAACAGCAAGACCTTCAGGTACTGAACCAAAGATAAAATTTTATTTTGCTACATCAAGTAAAACACTCGAAGATGCAAATTTGAAGCTTAATAATATTAAAGAAGATTTCTTGAATTTGATAAAATAATAAATAAAGGGTGTTCTTTTTAATTCCAGGACACCCTTTATTTGTAAACTAATAATTAGCACTCTTTTAAAACCCACAAAAACGACTTAAAGTCTCCAAAAATACTTGGAATTTCTAATCCCAAATTCATAAGTTCACTACCATAATAAACTTTGTCTGTGCCTTCAATATTGTACTTTTTATTTGGATCAAGTCCATCAAGTTTAAGTCTCTTTAAAGGTGGTAAAGGCTCAGATAAAATATTTACGTACACAACAAATGCTTCTTTTTTATCAGTTGTTACAAACATCCATGAAGCAGCATTTTTTTCAAATGGACTAATTAGCCTGTACATATCCCCTTCTTGTGAAATATGCCAAATCTTTTTATACTGTGCTATTTGTTCTTTTATTATCCTCTTTTCATCTTCAGAAAGTTTATTTAGATCAAGCTCATATCCAAAACAACCAGACATTGCAACATGTCCTCTTGTCTCCATTGGTGTTATTCTGCCTACCTGATGGTTAGGAACAGCAGATACATGAGCCCCCATTGTTATTGCAGGATAAACTATACTTGTTCCATATTGAATTTTGAGTCTTTCAATTGCATCTGAATCATCACTAGTCCATATTTGAGGCATAAAATATAAAATACCGGGGTCAAATCTACCACCACCGCCAGAGCAACCTTCAAATAGTATATGTGGAAACTCTGTGATTAGCTCATCCATCATCTTATATAATCCTAATACATACCTATGGAATACCTCTTTTTGCCTCTCAGGTGGCAAATCAAAAGACCAAACCTCTGTCAAAGGTCTATTCATATCCCATTTAATATATTCAATTGGAGTAGTTTTTAAAATTTCTTTCATCATTCTAAGTATTTCATTTCTGACTTCTTCTCGCGAAATATCAAGAACATATTGGTTTCTACACTGTGTTATACTTCTTCCTCTAACCTGGAAACACCAATCAGGATGTTTTTTAAATAGTTCACTTTCAGGGGAAATCATCTCAGGTTCAAACCAAAGTCCAAATTTTAATCCCATTTCATTTATCTTTTTAGCAAGCCCATCAAGCCCATTAGGTAATTTTCTTTTATCAACAAACCAGTCTCCTAAAGAAGTAGTATCATCATCTCTTTTCCCAAACCATCCATCATCTAATACAAAAAGCTCAATTCCTAAATCTGCAGCCTCTTTTGCAATACTTAATAATTTTTCTTCATTAAAGTTAAAATATGTTGCTTCCCAATTGTTAACTAATATTGGTCTTCTCTTATCTCTATAAGCTCCTCGGCATAGCCTTTTTCTATATAGTCTATGATAAGTACGCGACATATCTCCAATGCCATTAGAAGAATAAACCATGACTACCTCAGGTGTTTGGAAACTCTCATTTGGATTTAACACCCATGTAAACTCAAAAGGATTAATTCCCATGGATACCCTTATAGTATCAAATTGATCTACTTCCACTATTGACGCAAAGTTACCACTGTAAACCAAGCTAAATCCATATACATCACCACTCTTTTCGGTAGCATCTTTGCTTAAAAGAGCAATAAATGGATTATGTTGATGCGAACTTTCACCTCTAGCACTTTCAATTACTTGTAAGCCATGAATAACTGGAACTCTTTCAACCATTCTTTCTCTAGCCCAGGAACCCCAAAGATGGAGTAAATCAAAATCAGCATTATCAAATGTCACAGACATACTTAGAGCTCTTAAAAGTTTAATTTTCTTTGTACCTTCATTTATTACTTTAACACTACGTGTTATAACATTATAATCTTCATATGCCGTATAATATAGAATAACTTTCAAATTAACCAATTCATCATATAGCTCAATTTCAAGTGTTTGGGCTTCGTTATCATTTTCAACATAAGTTGCAGGTAAACCTTCTAACTTTGGTTTACCATTATATATAAAATGAGATTTATATACAAGATTGCAAATTCTTGAGCCATCTTCAAGCTCAATTTGAAATGCAGGAGCTCTAAAATCAGAATTACCATATACAGGATATTCCATGGCCATGGCATCAAATGTATAAGTTTTATCATTTGCATCTGGTGTTGCTCCAAATGCTCTTCCACCTGTTACAACTTCATCTGGTAAATTTACATAATCAATATTTTTACCCCAATAAATATGGGCAAGATATTTATTTTTAAAGATTTTAATTATGTAACTTGTTTCTTTAGCTTTAATGTGAAAAACATTATTAATCTTATCAAAAATTATTGGCATAAATTCAACACCGCCTTAATATATTTTTTATAATCAAAATATAGCATTAATAACAGTCTTGTCAATATAAATAATAAAATATCTAAATTCATTTTATTTTATCAATCATTATTTAATAACGAATAATATTTATTGACGTTTTAATAATTAAAAGGTAGTATAAGGAAAAAGGAGGTACAAAAATATGAATAGCAAAAATATAACCTATATTATAATTGCTTTAATTTTAGGAGCTTCTTTAACCATTTCCTCTGCGTTTTTATCCAAAGGTTTAATTAATCTAAGGTCAAATCAAAACACAATTTTAGTGACTGGTTCTGCAAAGAAGCAAATAAAATCAGATTTGGTAAAATGGACAGGTAACTTCTCAACACAATCAAAAGATTTAAAAGAAGCATATAAAACACTTCAAGAAAGTCATGAAAAAGTCAAAAATTATTTCTTATCAAAAGGTCTTAGTGAAAAGGATTTTGTTTTTTCATCAATATCAACCATTACAAATTATGAAGTATTACCAAATGGTGTTTATTCTACTAAGGTTGATAGTTACAGATTAGTTCAAAGTATTCAGATTACTTCAAGTGACGTTGACAAAATAACTGAGCTTTCAAGACAATCAACTGAACTTATAAATCTTGGTATTCAATTCGAGTCTCTACCTCCACAATACTATTATACAAAAATAGCTAACCTAAAGGTTGATATGCTGGGGCTTGCAACTAAAGATGCAATGAACAGAGCAAGTCAAATAGCCAATAGTACTGGTATAAAGATTGGTAATCTTAGATCTGCCAAAATGGGAGTATTTCAAATAACCCCATTATATTCAACAGAGGTTGCTGATTATGGTATCAATGATACATCATCTGTTGATAAAGAAATAACTGCAATTGTTAATTGTGAGTTTGAAATTAAATAATTGAGGGAAGAAGAAACTTCCCTCAATTATTTAATAGTATAATTTAACCCCCATGTTACTCCATACTTATCGGTAACCATTGCATGAAGTGCTCCCCAAAATGTTTTTTGCAACTCTAATTTAATAGTTCCATCTTTACAAAGTGCTTCATATACTCTTTTTATCTCGTCCTCACTATCCATTTCTAAAATTAGATCAATAAAATTAGATGTTATATCTTTCCCAAAGTTATCAACCATATAAATGATACAATTTTCATTTATATGAAGTTCAGCATGTAAAATCTTGTCTTTGTGTTCCTTAAACATTGGATTGTTAGAAGCTAATTGTACATTCTTCACTTCTCCACCAAAAATACTTTTGTAATATTCAATAGCTTCTTTACAATTATTAAAAGTTATATGTGGAATAATGCTTTTCACAAAATTATCCTCCCTTAATGTGATATTAGATTAATTTTACCCTATTAAAGAATAATATATCAAGAAAGGTTATTTATTAAAAACCCATAGTTTATAACCATAATAATTAACAAATTGTGTAATTACAGTGACAATTATCTTTGAAAAATATGGATTTAAATTTAAGCTATAGGTTAAGTTTCTTATTAAAATTACTGATATTATAAGAGACACAATATTTACTAAAATAAATTTTAAAAATTGTTTAATAGTTGTAACTTTTTTTGTTTTTTGATTTTCAAATGTCCATAATTTATTTAGAACAAAGCTATTTAATGTCCCTGTAATATAACCAGCTGACTGAGAAAATGACACATCTAAGAAAAACAAACTATGAAATATTGTAAAAACAAAGAAATCTACACTTGTATTTAGTAATCCCACTAATACGAAACGTAAAAATGACCTATATTTAATAAATAAGCTATTATTATTTAACTCATAATTATCAAAGTTTTGCATTAAAATCCTTCCTTTTCATCTACAATATAGAGTGGCCTGCCTTTTGCTTCATCATAAATCCTTCCTATATATTCTCCAATAATACCTATCATTATAAACATAAGACCATTAAAGAAAAGATTTAAAGCTACAATTGAGGTCCAACCCTTAACAGTAAAATTTGTGAATAATTTCTCAATTATAACAACAACTAAATAGAAAAAACTTAATACTGATATAATAGTTCCAATATAAGTGGCAAGTTTCAATGGCTTGTATGAAAAAGAAGTAATTCCGTCAAATGCAAACTTAAGCATCTTTTTTAGCGGATATTTTGTTTCCCCAGCAAATCTTCCTTCTCTCACAAATTCAACACCAGTTTGTTTAAAACCAATCCAACTTACAAGACCTCTAACATATCTATTTTTTTCTGGTATTGATTTTAGTGCATCACAAACTTTTCTATCCATGAGTCTAAAATCACCTGTATCAACAGGTATATTAATGTCTGTCATCATTCTAAGAATTCTATAAAAGGCTTTTGCAGTAAATCTTTTGAAAAATGATTCACCATTCCTTTTGATTCTCTTACCATAAACTACATGATATCCTTCTTTCCACTTTTCAGTCATTTTTGGTATTATTTCAGGTGGATCTTGTAAATCTGCATCAATTATTATTACTGCACTACCACTGGAATAATCAATTCCAGCGGTTATAGCTACTTGATGCCCAAAATTTCTTGAAAAACTAATGAGTTTAATATTCTTGTCCTTATTACATATATTTTTTAGAATCTCACCAGATTTATCTTTGCTACCATCATTTACAAATATTATTTCATAGCTCTCATTTAGGCTATCCATTACATATTTTAATCTTTTATATGTTTCATTAATAACTAATTCTTCGTTGAAAACTGGAACAACGATCGAATAAACAACATTGCTATTCATTTCACTTTCCCCCCCTATTACTTTAGTCCCTTTTCAGGTGCGAGGTCATAAAGTGCTGTTACATGTCCCATATCCCGTCCACCAAAACCAAATGAATTTGATTGGTTTGAAGAATCTGTATATTTATCAGCAGAAATGATTTTCCCGTTTAATATTACCCATTGCATAATATCAGATTGGTTACCACCCATGCCGCCAATCATAATAAATCTTATTTCTCCATTTTTAACCATTTGTTTTAGTTTTTCAACAGTTAAAATATTATCTGATCCAGAAAAGCCTCCAATAGCCATTACGGGTAATCCAGTTTTTAATATTATAGGTGCTGCAGAATTTGCATTTTGAACAGCAACAATATATTTTTCTCCATTTCTATTTTTAAGTAAGAAATCAATAAGTTTAGAAGATACAATATCCTCAGAATTTTGTTTAATCTTATTGCTATTCGAAACTTGAGTATTCATAGACATATTTATTCCTCTTTGTGAATTAAGTTCTGGACCTGCTATTGGTAAAGTTGTTTGAGAGCCATACATTATTGGAGTGTAAGACCATATAGCAGGTGAAACTAAAAGTCCAACTAACCCTAATGCAATTAATGTTTTGATAGTTTTATTTAAATAATCCATTTTTAAAATTCTTATTATAATTAGACCTAGTACTGCTATAACAGTAGATATTGCAATAATTGGAATTAAATATTTACTCCATTCATTATATCTTGAAACAATCAATATCTGAACTAATGCGTTAGAAAATAAAGATATAGGCAGTAACATAAAGTTCCATCCACTTTGCATATATGCCTTCCACATCTCAACAATGCCAATACCAGTTAATGCAGCAATACCTGGTGCCAACATTGATAGATAATATCTATGATAAAATCCAGCTATACTGAAAAATATTATCATTGGGATTAACCAAGCAGACCATAAAATTAAATGCCTAAGATACAAATTTCTTAAATTAACATCTTTTTTTCTAACTCTTAATATTAAAATTAATATTCCAAATAATGATAGTGGAATAAACCAACTTATCTGTCCTGCTAAGTTTTGATTAAATATTCTTAGAATACCTTTTTGCCCGTTCTCTCCTATTCCTCCAGGGCCTCCAAATCCATTTTGCCCACCAAAACCTCTATCCATAAATGATCTTCCATTATTTCCATTCTGTAAATTTGGTGGAGGATTAGGCATATTTTCATTTGTATTACTTTGAGACATATTGCTATTAGGTGTTTGAACCATATTATTATTTGAAGACTGAGAACCATTTTGATTGTTATTCCAATTAGGTGGAACCGGCATATTTTGTATACTATTATTTTGATTTATTGTCTGATTATTTGAAACATTATTATTTATATTAATATTGGGTCTATTATTCCCATTCATTGTGTTACCTAATAATCTTTGAATGCCGTTATAACCTAATGCAAGCTCTATAACAGAGTTTGTTTTACTACTTCCTATATATGGCCTGTTATTAGCAGGAATAGAATCTACAAGTATTGCCCATGAAAAAGATACAGTTAAAAGTATTGCTGTTGCTGCAACTAAGTGTTTTATTTTCTCTTTAATTTTAATATTTGTAGTAAAAAGATAGACCAAATAAAATGCTGGTAATACCATAAACGCTTGAAGCATTTTTATATTAAATCCAATTCCCACTAATATCATTGAAAGTGCAAGATGTTTAAAGCTTTCTCTTTCTGAAGCTACAATTAAAGCCCAAGTAGCTAATAATAAAACAAGGACAAGTGATGAATCCAGGTTGTTAGTTCTACTTACAGCAATTAATATAGGAGTTATTGATAAAATTAACGCTGATATTAATCCTGCTGCTTTGCCAAAGGATCTTTGCATAATGTGGTAAATTACTGCAACTGATATTACAGCACATAATGCTTCAGGTAAAACAACACTCCAACCATGAACTCCAAATATAAATGCACTAATTGCTTGAAGCCAAAGACCAAATGCAGGCTTATCTACTGTTACAAAACCACCTGGATCGAAAGATGCAAAAAAGAAATTTTTCCAGCTAGTAAGCATACTTTTTACTGCTGCTGTATAATATGTGTTTACATATCCTTCCTGTGTAACTGCATAAAAACTTAAAAAACCAGTTAACATCATTATCAACAATAATGCAATCTTATGATAATTATTTTTTAGTATTTTCATAATAACCATCTCCTATAATCTCATTTATGTATTTTCTATAGCTTATTTTATTAACTTCTACAAAAATAATCTTGGATAAACTGTGGTATTATTAATTTAAATCAGGTTTATTTTTAGGCGAATTTGTGGCAATAATGAAGCAATTAGCTTAAAATATTTCAATTGGTTTTATAGAGATGGTAAAATAATTTGTGAGGGGATGAATATGGACAAAAAACTTATTTACATTGCAGATGATGAATTAAATATATGTAATATCATAAAATCTTTTTTTATAAAAGAAGGTTATGATGTTGAAGTATTTTATGACGGCAGGTCACTTCTTGAGGCATTTGAAAAGAAACCTGCTGATATGTTGGTAATTGACATTATGATGCCTGAAATAGATGGTTTTTCACTTTGCTCTGTTATAAGACAAAAAAGTTCAGTTCCAATAATTATTGTATCTGCTAAAGATACTGAACCTGATAAAATTGCCGGGCTTACTTTAGGTAGTGATGATTATCTAACCAAGCCATTTAGTCCTATGGAATTGTTAGCAAGAGTAAAAAGCATTTTCCGTCGAATTGAATTGGATCGTTCAATAAGCCAAACAAATAACAGTAAAGAGTTGATAATAAAGGATATTATCATTAACCCTGATACAAAACATGTAAGTTGCAAAGGTATCAATATTCCACTTACTAAAACTGAGTTTTCTCTTTTATATTATTTAGTAGAAAATAAAAATAAAGCTATAAGCAGAAATGAACTTCTTGAAAAAATTTGGGGATTTGAAAGCGATGTTGAAACAAGAGCAACAGATGATATGATAAAAAGAATTAGGAAAAAATTAGCCAATGCTGGATCAAAATTAAAAATTGATACCGTTTGGGGTTATGGTTTTATTATTGAGGAATAGGATGATTAAAATGAGTAAGATTTCCATAAAAAAGAGTATTTTTTTATATAACCTTATTATAGTTATTACATTAATAACTTTAGTGGCAGTAATATTTAATATTGCAATAAACATTTATTTTAAAAATGATATAATTCAGCAGTTAAATAAAATTGCAAACAGAACTGAAGAAACAGCTTTAAAAAAAGGGCCTGATTTTTTCCCACCTAAAGAAATTAAAAATCCGCCACCAATACCCCCTGAAATATCAAATAATATTAAAATTGAAAGCAACAAAACAAATGATGAAATATTTAGATTTTATTTAATGTTAGATAGATCATTAAGAGAACCTTTGTCAGTTTTAAATGCGAACTATATTCTACTTGATTTAGAAAAAAAGATAATCACACCAACACAAGATGAATATTTTAAACCTTCTAAAGAAGTTTCTAATAAAATATTGCAAGAATTAAGTAAAGTAAAAAATATCAAAAAGGTAGAGTACCTAAATTTTAATTTATCTGGTACTAATTATATAGCATTAATTAAGCAAGTTTCTCAAAAAAATACTTTTGGTTTAGGTTATATTGTTATTTATTCAAGCCTTAAAAAAATAAATCAGCTTCAAATAGGCATATATATAATTCTTTTTATTATCTTAATTTTTTCTGCGTTAATAATAATAATACCTTCATCTTTATCAGCGAGGAAGATTACAAAACCTTTTGCTACTTTAAACCAACATATAGAAGATATTGCTGAAAGAAATTTTGGGAAAAAAATAGAAATGCCTGTTTATAAAGAATTACAAGAATTTGTTAATAGTATAAATATTATGTCTGAAAAGCTTGAAATATATGATAAAGCTCAAAAAACCTTCTTACAAAATGCTTCGCACGAATTCAGAACCCCACTAATGTCCATTCAGAGCTATGCAGAAGGCATTAAATATAATGTAGTTGAAACAAATTCTGCTGTTGAAGTAATATTAAGTGAAACAAAAAGAATGACTCAATTAGTTGAAGATTTACTTTACCTTTCGCGGCTTGAAGCAATCGAAGAAAATTATCATTTTCAATACATTAATCTTGATGATCTTATAAATAACTGTATTAACCATTTAAGTGGTATAGCATTAAATAATAATATTACAATAAATTATACTACTTCAAGCAATAATTTTTTGATACGTGGTGATGAGGAAAAACTTTTAAGGGCATTTAGTAATGTATTATCTAATTGTATTAGATATGCAGAAAGTAATGTTACTATTGAGTCTAAATTAACACTAAATGAAAAAGTTAAAGTTACAATTTCTGATGATGGTCCAGGTATAAATGAAAAAGATTTACCATTCATATTTGAAAGATTTTACAAAGGTAAAAAGGGTAATTTTGGTTTAGGTCTTGCCATATCCAAAAATATTATCGAAAAGCATAAAGGCACTATTTATGCTAATAATTCAAACAAGGGTGCTGTATTTACTATTGAATTACCTATAAAATAAATCTATCTTTGATATATTGACTTATAGTAAACTCTAAGGTATATGATTAAAATTAATTAAGTTTTTGGAGGGATTATTGATGAAATTTAACTATTATATGCCTGCTAAAATATTATTTGGACCTGGAAAATTGAATGAATTAAAACATGAAAATCTTCCTGGTAAAAAAGCTTTAATTGTTATTTCAGCTGGAGGTTCAATGAAGAAAAATGGCTATTTAGACAGATTAACTGACATACTAAAAAGCAAAAATATTGAGTATGTTGTTTTCGATAAAATACTCCCAAATCCAATAAAATCTCATGTTATGGAAGGTGCGAAACTTGCTAAAGAGGAATGCTGCGACTTTGTTATAGGTCTTGGTGGTGGTAGCAGTATTGATTCAGCAAAAAGTATTGCTGTTATGGCTAAAAATCCAGGTGATTATTGGGATTATATTGTTGGTGGTACCGGTAAAGGCATGATCCCACAAAATGGTGCTCTTCCAATAGTTGCAATTACAACTACTGCTGGAACAGGAACTGAAGCTGACCCTTGGACTGTAATTACCAATGAAGAAACTAATGAAAAAATTGGATATGGAAATCAAAATACTTTTCCTACTTTGTCTGTGGTTGACCCTGAACTTATGTTAAGTGTCCCAAAACATCTTACTGCTTATCAGGGTTTTGATGCCTTGTTCCATTCCACAGAAGGTTTTATTGCTAATATAGCAACACCTATAAGTGATGCCTATGCATTAAAAAGTATAGAGCTTATAGCAAAATATCTTCCTATTTGCGTTAAAGATGGTAATAACCTCGAAGCAAGAACACAAGTTGCTTTAGCAAATACTCTATCTGGTTTTGTTGAATCTACTTCAAGTTGTACATCTGAACATTCAATGGAACACGCATTAAGTGCTTATCATCCCGAACTCCCACATGGTGCAGGACTTATAATGTTATCTGAATCATACTATACTTTTTTTGCATCAAAGGTTCCTTATAGATTAACAGCTATGGCAAAAGCTATGGGTGTTGATGTAGATTCGTTACCACCAGAAGAGCGCCCAATGTCTTTTGTAAAAGCTTTAGTTCAGCTTCAAAAAGATTGCGAAGTATATGATTTGAAAATGTCTGACTATGGTATTAAAGAAGAAGATATCCCAATGTTAGCTGATAATGCAATAAAGACTATGGGAGGATTATTTGAAGTAGATCCATACAAATTGTCATTTGAAGAAACTGTTGAAATAATGAAAAATGCTTATAAATAAAATAGGTAGGGCAATCCTACCTATTTTTTTGTTCGTGCTCTAGTAGCCATTTTTTTCTATCCAAACCGCCTGCATAACCAATTAGTTTCCCGCTTGCTCCAATTACTCTATGGCAAGGAACAATAATACTAATCTTGTTATTACGATTTGCGTTGCCTACAGCTCTCATTGACTTTGGATTTCCTATCCTATTGGCCAATTCTTTATAAGATATTACAGTGCCATATGGTATTTTAGTAAGTTCATTCCATACCTTTTTCTGAAATTCAGTCCCCTCAAAATGAATATTTATATCAAAAGATTTTCTTGCTCCCAAAAAGTATTGTTCAAGCTGTGTTAAGACATTTCTTAAATAATCATTTTCTAATGTATTGTTTTTAATAGTTTCAACAAAATCAACAGATAATACACATTTATCATTACAAACAACTTCAATTGTACCAATTGGTGATGATATATAGCCTGTAAATATTTCCAAGACATTTTCCCCCTTTTACATTATTATTTTTATTATAACTCAGTTTTGCTTTTTTGAAGATAAAATATATAATAATAGTAGATAATAACAAAGGAGAATAATAAATGAGAAGTTTTGCAAGCGATAATAATGCTAAGGTACATCCTAAAATATTTGAAGCATTGCTAAAAGCAAATGAGGATTATGAAATATCATATGGTTATGACAAATATACTAAAAGAACTATTGAATTATTTAAAAACATCTTTGGTGATGATATTGAAATATACTTTGTATATAACGGAACTGGTGCTAATGTTTTAGGGTTATCTGCAATTACACAAAGTTATAATGCTATTATTTGTTCAAATCAAGCTCATATATATTCAGATGAATGCGGTGCTCCAGAAAAATTTACAGGTTGCAAAATAATTCCTGTTGATACTTCTGATGCTAAAATAGATGTGAAAAGTATAGAAAAACTTCTTATCTTAAAAGGAGTTGAGCATCATTCACAGCCAAAAGTTATTTCAATAACACAATCAACTGAGTTAGGAACAGTCTATACAATAGATGAATTATTTGAAATAACCCAATTTGCCCATAAAAATCAAATATTGGTTCATATGGATGGTGCTCGTATTTCAAATGCAGCAGTCAGCTTAAATAAAAGTCTAAAAGAAATAACTAAAGATATAGGCGTAGATGTTCTTTCTTTTGGCGGTACCAAAAATGGTATGATGTTTGGTGAAGCTGTTATATTCTTTAACAAAGAATTAGCAAAGGACTTTAAATATATAAGAAAGCATGGTATGCAACTTCATTCAAAAATGAGATATATTTCAGCACAGTTCGAAGCATTACTTGCTGATAACCTTTGGTTTGAAAATGCTAAACATGCAAACAATATGGCAAAGTATTTAGAATCAAAATTAAAAGAAATAGAAGGTATTATAATTACTCAAAAAGTTGAGGCTAATGCAGTTTTCGCTATATTTCCAAAAAATATTATACCTAAACTCCAAGAGAAATATTTCTTCTATGTTTGGGATGAAGAAAAAAATGAGGTTAGGCTTATGACATCATTTGATACTACAAAGGAAGATATAGATGGTTTCATTGATTTAATAAAGGAGCTGATATAACTTTTCAACTATAGTTTAAGAAGGGTGCATTTCAAAAACGCACCCTTTACCATTATCCTCTTAGAATCAAATATTTCTTTAACATCAAATGGTCTCTCTATATAAGCACCATCTATATCCTTTTGTCTTATTATCTCAGCTTTGAAATTATACCTCAAAGTTATCACATCTAAGATTTTTTATAATTATATCATTAAATATTTATTATTTCTCTTATGAATAAACCTTTTAAATGTTGCTATAAATAAACTATGAATGATTTTATATTTGAGGTGAAAATTATGGAATCTATTGAAAAAATGATAAACGAGCATAAGAATATATTGAGCAAAGATATCTTAACATGCTTAATGAACTTAAAGAAGAATTAATAAATTGTAAAGGATAGAATATGAAATGAAACGAAGTATACTTTTAATGGTTCTAATTATTACCTCTTTATTGAGCTCATGTGATAGCTTGAATTTGAAATCAATAACGTCATTACAAAAAAAGAAAATATATCAGTAAATGATTATGTTTTTCATGATAAAAACGTAAAGTTAAAATTTAAGGGTATAGGAAACGAGTATGCAGAAAAAGAGATTTATATTGATTATTTAAAAGAAAATAGAATTCAATATCGAATTAATAATCCTGGAACAGTTATGTGTCAAATAGTAGAAATAAAGAATGGTGAACTTAGGGTTATTTATAACCAAGGAGAGTTTTATTATAGATATAACCTTTTGAATAACACGTATAATGATAAATATGATGTGATACTTAAAGAACCAATTAAAAAAGGCACTACTTGGTATTCAAAAGATAGAAATAAAAGATATATTAATGCTATAAACAAAAAAATTAATACTCCTTTCAAAAATATTCAAGGGGTTGAAGTTATTACTGAAGGTAAGGATTATAAGATTTATGATTACTTTGTTAAAAACTTAGGTCTTGTAAAAACAGTATTCGTAGCTAACCAATCATCAATAGAAACCACTCTTGAAAAAATCGAGAAGAATGCATTAGTTACTCAAATTGTTAAATTTTACTATCCGAATATTAATAATAATAAGATTGAATATGAAGAAAAAATGGTTAGTTTTCAAACAAATGATTCTGTCCCTGAAAAATTCTTAATGTATTTAAGAAATCCTTCTCAAAAATCTCACTTTAAAATATTTGATAGTAAAACAAAAATAAACAAGTTAATATTAAATGATAACATAGCTATTTTAGATATATCTTCAGAATTTATAAATTATTTAAATAGTATAAAACAAAAAACTTTGATACTTCAAAGTCTTGTTAACACTTTTGGAAATTACTATAATGTTAATAAAGTAAAAATAATTGTAAATAATAACGTAATATATGAAAATAAAATTAGCTTAATGAATCATTAAATTTGATATTATTATAAAATAATGTGGTATATATAAAATTAAATATATTTATAGGAAAGGTGTTCTTAAATGAAAAATATTAGTAATACTGATAAAGTAATCAGAATTATTATAGGCATTATTTTATTAAGTCTTCTGTTTATTTTAAAAGGTAATATAAAATTTATCGGTCTAATTGGACTCATTCCATTAATAACAGCATTTTTAGGATTTTGTCCACTTTATAAAGTTTTAGGCATTAGCACCTTAAAAAAGAAATAAGGTAAAAGAGGATGTTATTTGATACATAAACATCCTCTTTTTTAATGTAGCTATTATATAAAAAATAATTTATTTTTATTTACCTTTAATATAAAATCTTTCATATAATAACATATTAATTAAATTGGACATTAATATTATAAATTGCTAAAATATAGTTAAGCAAAATGGTCATAGAGGTGATTTTATTGAACTATATAATAAGACTTACAAAACTTGCTAAACATTACTGGAAATACTTAATTGTTGCGGGAATTAGTACTTTAGCAATAACAGGCCTTAATCTATTAGGACCCTGGCTTATAAGAATGCTTGTTGGCATTGTAACAAATATTGAAAAATATCCAAACGCTAAAAAGTATATATTAAATATTTCAGTAGTATTAGTATTATCTTACTTACTAAGAATTGTATTTCAGTTTCTTAGTAACTATTTAGCTCATTATGCAGCTTGGAATTTAGTTGCTGAAATGAGGGTTAAGGTTTATGATAAACTACAAGATTTATCCCTTAAATTTTTTCATGACAAACAAACAGGGCAGCTCATGTCAAGAGTAGTTAATGATACTGCAAATTTTGAGGCATTAATCGCTCACGCAATTCCAGAACTTTTTACTAATATTTTAATTCTATTAGGTGTTGCTATCATTCTATTTGCAATAAATCCAGTTTTAGCATCTTTTGCTCTTATTCCAATACCATTTTTGTTATTAAGTGGTACTTTATTTGCTAAAAAGATTTTACCAAACTTTCGAGAAGCACAAAGAGCTCTTGCTGACTTAAATGCTAATTTGCAGGATAATATTGCAGGAATTCGTGAAATTCAAGCATTTAATCAGCAACAAAAAGAGCACATAAGAATAAAAGAAAGCGTATACAAACATATTTCAGCTTTATTAGGTGCCTTAAAATTAAGTGCTGTTTTTCATCCGTCAGTTAGTTTTTTAAGTTCAATTGGCACAGTAATTGTAGTTTCATTAGGAGGGGTAATGGCACTGAAAGGTAAGTTGCCTGTCGAAGATATTGTAGGATTTATTCTTTATCTTAGTATGTTTTATCAACCCATAACAGCATTAAGCCAAGTATTAGAAAATATGCAGCAATCTTTAGCAGGTGCTGAAAGGGTTTTTGAGATATTAGACACAGAATCTGAAATTAAAGAATTACCTAATGCCATCAATCTCAATAATGTTAAAGGAAAAATATCATTTGAAAATGTTTATTTTTCATATAATCCAGAGGTTCCTGTATTAAATAATATTTCATTTAATATTGAGCCTGGACAAATGGTAGCTTTTGTTGGTCCAACTGGTGTTGGTAAAACAACAATTATGCATCTATTAAATAGGTTTTTTGATGTTAATAATGGTAAGGTTTTAATTGATGGTATCGAAATTAAAAATGTAACCCTTACATCTTTAAGAAATAATATTAGTATGGTTATGCAAGATGTTTTTCTTTTTAATGGTACCGTTGCTGAAAATATAGCATATGGGAATCCAAATGCTACAATGGAAGATATAATAAATGCTGCAAAAATTGCTTGTGCTCATGATTTTATTTCAAAAATGCCTGATGGATATAACACATATATTGGTGAAAGAGGTGTTAAATTATCAGGTGGGCAAAAACAAAGACTTGCAATTGCAAGAGCAGTCTTAAAAAATTCTCCTATTTTAATTTTAGATGAAGCTACTTCTTCAGTGGATACTGAAACCGAATATGAAATACAAAAAGCAATTAATAATTTAGCAGGAAGCCGTACAATTTTAATAATTGCTCATAGATTATCAACAGTTAAAAAAGCTGATAAGATTATTGTACTTAATGAAGGTGAAATAGTAGAAGTAGGTAATCATGAAGAACTATTAAAACAAAAAGGCTTATACTATCATCTTTGTCATACACAATTTGTTGAACAAAGTGAAATAAATTGCATTGTTAATAACTAAAATAAAAAGAGAGCATCTATTTAATATCAAAAATAGATCTCTCTTTTTTTCATTTGATAATTATTTAGCAATTCTAAACATTTATATTAAGTGTTTTAAATAGACCTCTCTTGTATCATTATCGAATAAAATTAGTGAATGTTTTTATTTCTTTTTCTGGTTCATTAATTTTAGTCTTACCATTTTCGACTAATTTCAAAAGCCATGCCATATTTTTGCCAAGCACTCTTAAGATTTGAATACCTTCTTCGTCTTTAAAAATTTCACCAGGTCTTGCACCATGAACAACATTCCAATAATTTGTAGTTGGAATTAACATTTCAGCATAGTTCAAATAATTATTTAGTTGATTGAAGGTAGTAACACCTCCAGAACGTCTTACTGTTACTAATGCTGCACCTACTTTGTGCCTGAAAAGATTTCCATTTGAAGATGAAACATAAAAAGCCCTATCTAAAAATGCTTTCATTGTTGCTGAATATGTACTGAATAGCAATCATATATACGATTGTCCCACATATTATGCTAATTAAATTATTTCTCTTCCAAATATGTAAAACTACTACTGTTATAATTCCTAATATCTCAGGAATCCCAAATGGAAAAGTAAATAAACTAACATTTCTTAAGCAATATATTATAAGCATAGCTATAACAGCAGGTGGTAAATAATTGCCTATATATACTATATATTTTGGTGTGGCCTTATCCTTTCCAAAGAAAATAAATGGAGCTACTCTTGTACCAAAGGTAACTGCTGCTATAACTAGTATTGCACTTAAGGTGTAAATATTGCTAGAATTCAATGTTTAGTCTCCTCCTCTCCTATATAGGTATCCCTATCTATTTGTTTCTTAAATATTATTAAAACTAATGTTATAAATATCATAGAAGGTAAAATCATGTTGTTTGAACCGAAAATTAATAGCGATATAATAGTGCAGGCAATACCAATTATTACCGGAATATGAGTTTTATATGTAAACCACTGTTCTATAAAAATAACAACAAATAAAGCTACCATAGCAAAATCAATTCCCTTTGTATTAAATGTGATCAATGAACCTGCAATAGAACCAATTAATGTTCCAATTATCCAATATATTTGATTCAAAAGTGCAATACAAAAGAAAAATAGATTACTATCAATTCCTTCAGGTACTTTTGAAGAACATAATAATGAGTATGTTTCATCAGTAAGAGAAAAAATCATATAGTTTTTTTTCTTACCCATTACTTTGAATTTATCTATAAATGATAATCCATAAAATACATGTCTGATATTTACAAACAAAGTCATCAATGCTATTTGAATTAAGCCTAATCTACTAGTTAATAAGTTAATAGCTATAAATTGCATAGATCCTGCATAAACTGTTAGACTCATTAAAATAGCCCACAAAAAATTATACCCAGATTTTTCAAAGAGCAGTCCAAAAGCTATTCCAACTGAAATGTATCCCAGCATAACTGGTATTGTAACTGGAAATGCTGCTTTAATTACTTTTTTCATTTGTTTCACTCTTTCATTCAAATAATTTTTCTTTAATATATATTATAACATTTCTTTTTGTAACTAACATTACTGTTCTGATAGAAGCTGCACTTCACTTCTAATAATATTGTATTTTCGCTATCAAGGCAGTTAAAAACTGTATGTTCTTTTCAGTATAAATCAGATAATTATTTACAGTTTCTCCTAATGATAAATTAGATTATTCAATATGGTTTAAATAAATCAATTTTTACAATATCGTTAGTTAAAATAATCGGGCTGATTACATATAATATGTGATATATTGTTAAATGACAAATTTTAAAAATAACAATAGCCACCTTATTAAAGATGGCTTTACTTTTATAATATAGAATGCTCTAGCATTTTTTAATTTAGATAAAATTACAAAAAAACTATTTCCTTCTATTTCTATATTCTTATTAGCCTATCTTCTCTAGCATGAAATTGTAAAGTTCTAACTTTCTTAAAGTCTTTAATTTTAATATGTATTTGAAGCTATTATTTTTTCAATAAATCTCTTATTTCTTGAAGCAATAAAACTTCATCGGATGGTTTTTGATGTTCTTCTTTAACCTCAACTATTTCTATTTTCTTTTCTCTCTTTAACCTATTTATTAATTTTATAAATAAGAAAATTGAAAATGCAATAATTAAAAAATCAACAAGATTTTGTATAAATATACCATAATTAAGAGTAACTGCCGGAATATCTCCATGAGATCTTTTTATGATCAGTTTTAAGTAAGTAAAGTTAATTCCGCCAGTTAATACACTTATAATTGGCATAATTATATCATTTACTAAAGACGAAACAATTTTACTAAAAGCACTTCCTAAAACAACACCAACAGCTAAATCTATAACATTACCTTTTACTGCAAATTCTTTAAATTCTTTTAGCACAATAATCCCCCATTTATATGTATTTAGATAAATTATAACATAATCTCTGCTGCATATTAACCAATTGCTTTTATAATTCATTTTAACTATAAAATACTAATTAAATCATTGATATAATAGCATATTTTATTGTATAATAATGCAAGCACTTTTTGGGAGGGGATATTTTGCTATACCCACTGTTTTTTGAACCTGTGTATAAAGAAATAATATGGGGTGGAAGAAAATTAGAAAAATATTTTAAGAGACAAATTCCAGATGGTAATATTGCAGAGAGCTGGGATGTATCTTGCCATAAAAGCGGTATGAGCATAATTAGAAATGGTAAGCTTAAAGGGAAAACATTAAAGGAAGTATTAGACTTTTATGGTGAAGACATATTAGGAACTAAATACAATTCATTTCCATTATTAGTAAAACTAATAGATGCAAATGACAAATTATCTGTTCAGGTGCATCCAGATGATGAATATGCTAATAGGGTTGAAAACCAACTTGGTAAAACTGAAATGTGGTATGTAATTGATGCTAAAGAAGATGCAAAACTTATATATGGTCTTAAAAAAGGTATAACAAAAGATGATTTTAAAAAAGCTATAAGTTATAACACAGTTGAAGAATGCCTAAACTATGTTAGTGTAACAAAAGGAGATATAATTTACATACCTTCTGGAACTGTTCATGCAATAATGGATGGGCTATTATTAGCAGAAATACAGCAAAGCAGTGATGTAACTTATAGAATATATGATTGGAACAGGGTTGATAAAAACGGTAACAAAAGAGAACTTCATGTTGATAAAGCGTTAGATGTTATTAATTTTAATTTTGAAGGATTAGTATTAAAGCCTAATTTTAAAGATTTCAAGAATTTTAGCATAGCAGATGCTGTTATTAGCCCATATTTTAATGTTAAGATAATAAAAATTTCAGAAAGCTATAAATCTACTTCAAATAATGATACTTTTACCATTTATACAGCAGTAGAAGGTATTGGAGAAATAAAATGTGACAACACCAATTTCACAATAAATAAAGGTGATAGTTTTCTAATTCCAGCAACTCTTGGTAATTATGAAATAACCGGTTGTTTGACTCTTTTAGAAACAACTGCATAAATAGATTATTCCTATTACAATCAATATATTTGTTAATTTCCCCATAAAAGAAAAACACCTTTCTGTTTTAATATTACAGAGAGGTGTTTTTTATGTTTTATTAAACTGGACAACCAATTTGGCTAACGAATAAAGTTGGTAAATACTTTCATTTCTTTCTCTGGCTCTTTAACCTTTTCT
The DNA here is from genome assembly GCA_041320695.1 of Caldicellulosiruptoraceae bacterium PP1. Taxonomy (NCBI): domain Bacteria; kingdom Bacillati; phylum Bacillota; order Caldicellulosiruptorales; family Caldicellulosiruptoraceae; species Caldicellulosiruptoraceae bacterium PP1. Next base: position 68,558 of record JBGGOQ010000011.1, read on the forward strand.
TTACTATTTTCAACAAGTTTTAATAGCCATGCCATATTTTTACCTAATACTCTTATTATTTGAACCCCTTCTTCATCTTGAAGGACCTCTCCAGGTCTTGTACCATGAATAACACTCCAATAGTTTGTTGTAGGCAACAACATTTCAGCGTAATTCAAGTAATTATTAAGTTGATTAAATGCTGTAACACCACCAGAACGTCTAACAGTAACTATCGATGCCCCAACTTTATGTCTAAAAAGACCTCCGTTTGAAGCTGATACATAAAATGCCCTGTCTAAAAACGCTTTCATTGTAGCTGAAATATATGAAAAATGTACTGGAGAAGCTAAAATAATGCCATCAGCAGCCTTCATTTTTTGAATCCATTCATTTACTTCATCATTTATTACACATTTTTCATTTCTGTTTTTTGCACACATACCACACGCAAGACACCCTCTTAAAGCTCTATCTCCAACGTGAACAATTTCAACTTCGATACCTTCTTTATTTAGTTCTTCAGAAATAATCTTTAGAGCATGATATGTATTCCCTTCTTTTCTAGGGCTGCCATTAAAAGCTACAACCTTCATTAAATATACCACCTCACCAATTTATAATATTGTTATTACATTTAATTATATATTAATAAAGTATAATTTAAAATTATTACAGCAAAAATAACAGTATAAAATAAAACTTT